>NZ_JBHUYG010000041.1:0-35112 GCF_042668795.1 Pedococcus sp. NPDC057267
CCCCGGCCCCCGCCCCCCACCTCGTGCTCGTGGGGCCGTCCCCGACGGTGCGGGGCGCGCTCCCTCGGCTCAGCCCTTGTAGCCGGCCACGTCCTCGAGGCCGCGCGGGCCCTCGCCGACGTAGCGCGAGGACGGGCGGATGAGGCGGCCCGTCTTCTTCTGCTCGAGGATGTGCGCCGCCCAGCCGGCCGTGCGGGCGGAGGCGAACAGCGGCGTCATCATGTTGCCGGGGACCTCGGCGAAGTCGAGCAGGACCGCGGCCCAGTAGTCGACGTTGGTCTCCATCTTGCGCTCGGGGTGGCGCTCGGCGAGGGCGGCGATGGCGGCCTTCTCCAGCTCGAGGGCGACCTCGTAGCGGGGCGCGCCGAGGCGCTGGCAGGTGTCGCGCAGGACGGCCGCGCGCGGGTCGTACGCCCGGTAGACCCGGTGGCCGAAGCCCATGAGACGCTCGCCGCGGTCGAGCACGCCCTGGACGTAGGCCGTGGCGTCGCCGGTGCGCTCGACACCCTCGATCATGTGCTGCGCGCGAGAGGGGGCGCCACCGTGCAGCGGGCCCGACAGTGCTCCGATCGCGCCCGACAGGCAGGCTGCGACGTCGGCGCCGGTGGACGCGATGACGCGGGCCGTGAACGTCGAGGCGTTCATGCCGTGCTCGGCCGCGGAGATGAAGTACGCGTCGATCGCCTCGACGTGCTTGGGGTCCGGCTCGCCGCGCCAGCGGATCATGAACCGCTCGACGATGGTCTTGCCCTCGTCGACCCGGCTCTGCGGCACCATCGGGGTGTCCTGGCCGTGGGCGGACTGCGCGATGAACGACAGCGTCATGACCGAGGCGCGGGCGAGCTGCTCGCGCGCCTCCTCGTCGCTGACGTCGAGCAGCGGCTTGAAGCCCCACACCGGCGCGAGCTGCGCCAGCGCCGACTGCGCGTCGACCCGGATGTCGCCGGTGTGCACCGGCAGCGGGAACGGCTCCGCCGGCGGCAGGCCCGGGTCGAACTCGTTGTCGACGAGCAGCCCCCAGACCTGGCCGAAGCTGACCCGTCCGACGAGGTCCTTGATGTCGACGCCGCGGTACCGCAGCGCCCCGCCTTCCTTGTCGGGTTCGGCGATCGCGGACTCGAAGGCGATGACACCCTCGAGGCCGGGCTTGAAGTCGCTGTCGGACATCGGCGTCCTCTCGGCTCGAGACGGCCAGCGGGTGCGCTGGCCGGTCGCTGGTGGGGCCGCCCACTCGTTCGGGCGGCCCGGCTCGTTACTGGCGGGTTCATTCTGCACCGTAGCGCCGGACCCGGCGACGTCCGCAGCACCCTGTCCGAGGGGTGGTCCACGATGGCGGCATGCTGCGACCCGAAGCCGACCTCGACGGCGAGGTCCTCACCGGCGACCTCTCCGGCTCCTCCGCGGGCAACGCCCGGTTCCTCGAGTGCACCTTCCAGCGGTGCGACCTCACCGAGCTCTCGGCGCCGCGGGCGCGGTTCGCCGACACCGGCCTGTATGCCGTGCACGGCGCGGGCGTCGACCTCGCCGAGTCGACGTGGCTCGACTGCGTCGTGCAGGGGGCGCGGCTGGGTGCGGTCCAGCTGTTCGGTGCGGAGCTGCGCCGGGTGCGGTTCGAGGGCTGCAAGATCGAGTTCCTCAACCTGAGGGGTGCGCGGCTGGCCGAGTGCGCGTTCGTGGACTGCCAGCTCGTCGAGCCCGACCTCGCCGAGGCGACGCTGGAGAAGGTCGACTTCGCCGGGTCGCGGCTGGTCGCGCCGGACTTCGGCCGGGCGCGGATGAAGGACGTCGACCTGTCCGGCGCCGACGTGGCGGGCCCTCGCGGGCTGGCCGGCCTGCGCGGCGCGACGGTGTCACGGCTGCAGCTCATCGGCCTCGCGCCCGCGCTGGCGGCGGAGCTGGGGATCGTGGTCGCGGACTAGCGGTTCCAGCTGGCGCGAAGGCCGGTTGCCGTGGTCGCGGGCTAGCGGTTCCGGCTCGAGCCGCCGCCACCGGACCCGCCGGCGACGCGCTTGTCCCGGACGGCGAGGGTGGGCTTGCCCTCGTCGCGCATCTCGAACAGCTCGGTGGCCTTGATGAGCGCGGTGAGCTTGGCGTAGCCGTAGTTGCGCGAGTCGAACGACGACTGGTTCGCGATGAGGTTGCCGACCGCGCCGACGCCGGCCCAGCCGTCGTCGTCGGCGGCGTTCTGCACCGCCCGCCGCAGCAGGGCGACCAGCTTGGTGTCCTGCTTGAGCTCCTGGGTCGTGGCGCGCAGCCGGGTCGTCGGCGCCTCCTCGGTGTCGGGCTCCTCCTGGGCGTCGCGCAGCTGGTCGAGCACGAGGAACCGGGTGCAGGCGTTCTGGAACGGCATCGGCGTCTTGCGGTCGCCGAACCCGTAGACGGCGGCGCCCTTCTCGCGCAGGTGCATCACGAGCGGGGTGAAGTCTGCGTCGGAGGAGGCGATCGCGAACGCGTCCGGGGCGTCGGTGTAGAGCAGCGTCATCGCGTCGATGACCAGCGCCATGTCGCTGGCGTTCTTGCCCTTGGTCTGGTCGAACTGCTGCACGGGCCGGATCGCGTTGTCGCTGAGCACGGCGGTCCAGCCGGCGAGCTCGGGCTTGGTCCAGTTGCCGTACGCGCGGCGGATGTTGGTCTCGCCGAAGTTCGACAGCTCGTTGAGGATCAGGTCGATCCGCTTGGCCGAGGCGTTGTCGGCGTCGATGAGCAGGGCGATCCGGGGCTTGGCGTCCACCCCGCCACCGTACGGAATCGGTGCGGGCGGCGCCCGGCAACGGCGGAACCGGTGCCGCGGCATACGCTCCATCCCGTGCCGTTGCTCCTGGACCTGACCCCGCTGCGGGCCAACCCGGCATACCGGCGCCTCTACACCGGCTTCACGCTCTCGAACGTCGGCTCGCAGCTCGCGGTCGTCGCGGTCGGGCTGCAGGTCTACGACCTCACCCGCTCGACCGCGGCGGTCGGCGTCGTCGGGCTGTGCGCGCTCGTCCCGCTCGTCGTCATGGGGCTGTACGGCGGCGCGCTCATCGACCACTTCGACCGGCGGCGGGTCGGGCTGGTCGCGCAGTCCGTCGCGTTCCTCACCAGCGTGGCCTGCGCGGTCCAGGCCTGGCTCGGCAACACCCACGTGAGCGTGCTCTACGCGCTCGTGGCCGTGTGGAACGGCGCCTTCGCCGTCACCTCACCTGCGCGGACCTCGATCTACCCGCGCATCCTCGACCGCGACCTGCTCCCTGCCGCCAACGCCCTGTCGGTCTTCGCCATGAACGCCTCGCTCACCGTCGGCCCGCTGCTCGCGGGCGTGCTCGTCGACTGGGGCGGCTTCCGCACGGCGTACACCGTCGACGCGGTGATCACGACCGCGGCTCTGTGGGGACTGTCCACGCTGCCACCGCTCCCGCCGGACCACGGCGAGGACGGTCCGCCGACGACCCGGCCGGGCCTGCGGTCGGTGCTCGACGGGTTCGCCTTCCTCGCCACGCGCCCGAACGTCCGGATGACGTTCATCGCGGACATCGCCGCGATGTTCCTCGCCCAGCCGCGGGTGCTGTTCCCCGCAGCGGGTGCGGTGATCTTCGGCGGCGGCGCCAAGACGGTGGGCGCGCTGTCGGCGGCGGCCGCGGTCGGCGGCATCCTCGCCATGTTCTTCTCCGGCCGGCTCGGGCACGTGCGCCGCCAGGGGGCTGCCATCCTCGTCGCCATCGTCGGGTGGGGAGCGGCGATCGCCGGCTTCGGGGTCTCCATGCTCGCCGCCGGTGGCGCGCTGTCCCGCTCGCACGCCCTGTATGCCGGCCTGGTCGCCATGGCGGTCGCCGGCGCCTCGGACTCGGTGAGCGCCGTGTTCCGCACGACGATCCTCCAGGCGGCGACGCCGGACTACCTGCGCGGCCGGCTGCAGGGCGTCTTCATCGTCGTCGTGGCGGGCGGCCCACGGCTGGGGGAGCTGGCCGGTGGCGTCGTTGCGTCGCGGATCGGGGAGGGGCGGATGGCGCTGTTCGGCGGGATCGCGTGCGTGCTGGCGATGGGCGTGCTGGCGCGGCTGCAGCCGGGCTTCGTCCGGTACGACGCGCGCCGGCCGACGCCGTGACGCCGGTCCCACGTCCCTGATCGAGCTGGCCGATCAGGGACGTGGGACGCGCGGAGACCTCGCGAACCGGGTGCAGGCCGCTGGCGCGTTGCAGCTCGAGGCGACGTGCCGTGGCTGCTGCGGCATGCTCGAGGAGGACCGGGCAGTCGAGGGCAGGAGTAGGACGTGGCGACGGTGAGCCGACGGTGCAAGGCGCCCGGCAGCGTGGTGTGGCAGGTGCTGGCCGACCCGTGGATGTACCCGAGCTGGGTGGTGGGCGCCTCACGGCTGCGCGATGTCGAGGGCTCCTGGCCGCGGGCGGGCGCGCGGATCCACCACTCGGTGGGAGCCTGGCCCCTGCTGCTCGACGACCACACCGAGGTGGTCGAGTCGCACGCGCCGACCGAGCTCACCCTCCAGGCCAAGGGTCGCCCGCTCGGTGAGGCGCTCGTCGTCATGCGGGTCGACGACGACGGTGACGGCTCGCTCATCACGATGGACGAGACCATCGTCCGCGGGCCCGGGGCCACGTTGCCGGACCGCGTCGTCGACCCGTTGATCGCGTGGCGCAACACCGAGGGGCTGCGCAGGCTCGCCCTGATCGCCGAGGGCCGCGCGGGCGAGCGCTGAGGTGGTGCTGCCGGTTCAGCGGTAGAGCCAGTGCAGCGCCGCCAGCTCGAGCCGGTGCCTCGGCCTGCCCCACCAGGCCGAGTCGGTGAGCGCTGCGCGCGCGGCGAGGTAGCCGCACGCGCCGTGCACGCCCCCGCCCGGGTGCGCCGACGCGCTCCCGAGGTAGAGGCCGTCCACCGGCGTCCGCGGGCCGCCGAGCCCCGGCACCGGCCGGAACACCAGCTGCTGGAACAGCTGGTTCGTCCCACCGGCCACGGCCCCGCCCACGAGGTTCGGGTCCGCCCCCTGCAGGTCGGACGGGAGCTGCACCCACCGCTCGACCAGGTGCTCGCGCCACCCCGGCGCGAACGCGTCGAGCATCTCGTCCATCCGGTCGGCGAGCAGCGCCCCGCTCGCGTCGTCGCTGACGCCGCGCGGCAGGTGCGAGTACATCCAGACCGTCTCGGTGCCGTCGGGCGAGCGGGTGGGGTCCGTCGTCGTCATCTGCCCGAGGAGGGCGAACGGCTTCTCCGGCACCGTGCCGCCGGCCAGGTCCGCCTCCCAGTGCATGAGGCCCTGCCGGTCGTGGCCGACGTGCACGACCCCGGCGCCCCGCGCCGACTCCGCCGTCCAGGGCAGCGGAGCCGACAGGCGCAGGTTGACCTTGACCGTGGGCAGGTCCCACTCGAAGTGGTCGAGGTCCTGCAGCAGCCGGGCCGGGACGCTGTCCGCCGGCAGCAGGCTCCGGTAGAGCGCGGGAGCCGTGGTGTCCGCGATGACGGCCCGCCGCGCCCTGACCCGCCGGCCGTCCGCCGTCTCGACACCGACGGCCCTGCCGCCCGAGGTCACGACGCGGCTCACCGTGACGCCCGTGTCGACCCGCGCACCCGCGGTCTCGGCCCGGCTCCGCATCGCCTGCGCAAGTCGCCCGGTGCCGCCGACCGGGGACGGGAAGCCCACGTCCTGCGCCAGCATCGCCATGATCAGGCCGAACAGCCCGCTGCCGGGTGCCTCGGAGGGGATGTCGGCGTGGGCGGCGTTGCCCGCCAGGAGCATGCGGGCCTGCTCGCCCTCGAAGCGTTCGACCGCGAACCGGTTGAGCGGCAGCAGGAACTCGCGTGCCAGCCGCAGGACGTCGCGCGCCCCCACGGACCGCACGAGCCGACCGCCCGCACGCACCGGCGGCCACCGGGTGAGCAAAGCGTCGATGAACGGGTCCCGGATGTCGTGCCAGAAGCCGACGAGGTCGTGCCAGGCCTGCTCGTCGCCCGGGTGGTCGACCGCCAGGCCACGGGCGGTGACGGCCGGGTCGCGGTGGATCAGCGCGCCCCTCGGGTCCTCCGGGGTGCCGGCGTGGGCGACGACGCGGTCCACCCGGCTCCAGCGCAGGCCGTGCGACTCGAGGTCGAGGCCGCGGATGACGGGTGAGATCGCGGCCAGCGGGTGGCACGAGCTGAACTCGTCCATCACCCAGCCGTCGCGCTCGACGGAGGCGACAGCGCCCCCCACGGTGTCGCGGCGTTCCAGGACGAGGACGTCCCACCCGGCGTCGGCGAGCACCGACGCGGCCACGAGGCCGTGGTGTCCCGCTCCGATGACCACTGCGTCGACGCTCTCCACAGCGCCACCCTTGCAGCGTCCGGGCGGGGGGACCACCCGAGCCGGGCTAGGACACCTGGCGCGGGTCCTCGGCGTGCATCGCCCAGCGCACGACGGCGGTCGCGGCCCCGCCCAGCGGACGACCGACGACGTGCTCGGTCACCGGCAGCCAGGGCAGCCGCAGCGGCCGGCGGGCCCAGCGCGGCAGCATGGCCACGGCCCCGGCGGCGAGCGCGGCATACCCGGGCCGGGCGGCCGGCGGCAGCGGTGGGTTCACGAGGAGGAAGCGCGCGGCCTCCCGGGCGGCGGGCGTCCCTGCCAGCTCCGGGCGGAAGTCCTCGATCGTGGCGCGCAGGCCGGCCACCGTGGTCGGCGGGTCGACGACCCCGAGCTGCCGCGCGACGACGGCCACCTGCTCGACGTAGGTGTCGGCCTCGGCGTCGCTCAGCGGCTCGCGGGCATACCGCTGGAAGGAGGTCAGGAAGGAGTCGGCCTCCGTGACGTGGACCCACAGCAGCAGGTGCGGGTCGCTCGCGGCATACGGCCGGCCGTCGGGGGCCGTGCCGCGCACCCGCTCGTGGATGGAACGGACCCGGGCGATGGCCTCCTGCGCGTGCTCGATCGTGCCGAACGTCGTCGTGGCGAGGAACTCGCTCGTGCGCTGCAGCCGGCCCCACGGGTCGCCCTTGTAGCCGGAGTGTGCCGCCACGCCGGCCATCGCCAGCGGGTGCAGGGACTGCAGCAGCAGCGCCCGGATGCCTCCGGGGAACATGGCTGCGTCCGCATGCACGCGCCAGACCGGGTCGTCCGGGCCGAACCAGCGCTCGCCCTCGGACTGCCAGATCCGGGCGGCCTTCGTCTGCGCGTCCTCCCCGGCGACGCGCGAGCGCAGGGCGCGGCCGAGCCCGCGCCGCGCCCCGGAGGTGATCGGCTCGAGGAGCGTCATGCGCGCCGCCCTGCGCCGGTACCGCGCCCGCGCACCGACCGCGGCAGGGCCTTGACCCGCTCGACGGGCGTCGGCAGGTCAGCCGGGCGCACCCGGGTGGAGAGGTCGCTGTGCGCGACGAGCTGGGCCAGCGGCGTGGTGGTGGCCGGGTGCGCGGCGACCGGCTCGTCGCCGGTGAACACGACCCAGACGGGCTCGCCGTGGTCGGCCGCCGGGTCGAACGTCTTGAGCACCGTCCCCTCGCGCAGCGTGGCGGCGTGCTCGAGCGCGCGTCGCTTCGCCCGCTGGCGGTCCAGCACGGTCTGGGCGGCCTTCATCGCCGGCTCCTTGGCCTGCTGGGCGAGGACGACGACGTGGGGGCCGTACTTGACGCCCCACTTCACGACCCGGCCGACGGCGCGACCCCTGTCCGGCATGCTGCCTCCCTGACGCCCTGCGTCCTCGTGGCCGCCGACCCCTGGCGCGGGTCGCCGGCTCTCCTCGGGTTCCAGCCTAAGCCGGTCCGGACGGGTCCGCCGGTGGCGGTGGCGGGCGCGCAATACGCTGCCGCCATGGACGATGTGCGGCGCGTGGACTACGTCGGGACGGGCATCTCGGAGGACGAGGTGGCGCCGACGCCGTGGCAGCAGGCCCGGCGCTGGGTCGACGACGCGCTGACCCGCGCCGACGCCCAGGCCGACGTCCCGGAGCCGCTCGCCATCTCCGTCGCCACGGTCGACGCAGACGGCCTGCCGAACGTCCGCACCGTCCTCATGCGGTTCTTCGACGAGCGCGGCCCGGGCTTCGTCACCAACACCGAGTCGTCCAAGGGCGTCGAGATCGCCGCGTCCGGCGGGATCGCCGCCGCCCTGACCTGGCCGGCGATGTACCGCGCCATCCGCTTCCGCGGGCACGCGCAGCCGCTGGACCGCGACGAGGTGGCCGGCTACTTCGGGTCACGGCCGTGGGCGTCGCGGATCTCCGCGTGGGCCTCGCAGCAGTCGCGCCCGGTCGAGGGGCGGGCCCAGCTGGAGGAGGCCTACGAGCGGTATGCCGCGCAGTGGCCCGACCACGGGAACCCCGACGACGTGCCCGTCCCCGACTTCTGGGGCGGCTACCGCGTCGCCTGCGACGAGGTCGAGTTCTGGGGCGGCCGCCGCAACCGGCTGCACGACCGGCTCGTCTTCACCCGCGTGGGCGACGGCGACCTCGACGACACGGGCGCCTGGCGCCTCTGGCGCCGCCAGCCCTGACGCCCGAGCCCCCGTCCCTGCCCGCGGCCGACGGTCCTCCGCCGGAGTGGACCGGCCGAGCACGACCTGTCCACTCTGCGGCCCTACCCGTCCGTATGCCGGGACGACCCTGCCCCCTCCCGGCTCCTGTCCGCACACTGGTGACGCACGTCACAACGCAGGCGCCAGAGTCGTCGTCCGCGGTCCGTCACAGACCGTCGACCGCCAGGAGACCCATGGCCGCCGTCCACCCCGTCGTCGCCGACGTCACCGCCCGGGTGACCGAACGCAGCCGCGCGAGCCGCACGGCATACCTGCAGCGCATCTCCCGCGCCGCCTCCGAGCTGAGCCTGCGCCCCGCGCGCACCGACCTGGGCTGCTCCAACCTCGCCCACGCCGTCGCTGCCTGTGGAGGGGCAGACCGCGCCGTCCTGTCGGCCGAGACCGGGGTCGGCGTCGGCATCGTGACGTCGTACAACGACATGCTGTCGGCGCACGCGCCGTTCGAGCACTACCCGCAGGAGATCAAGGCAACCGCGCGCGAGCTCGGTGCCGTGGCGCGGGTCGCCGGTGGGGTGCCGGCGATGTGCGACGGCATCACGCAGGGGCGGGCGGGCATGGAGCTCAGCCTGTTCAGCCGCGACGTCATCGCGATGTCGACGGCCGTGTCCCTGTCGCACGACGTCTTCGACGCGGCGCTGCTGCTCGGCGTCTGCGACAAGATCGTCCCGGGGCTCGTCATGGGCGCGCTGTCGTTCGGCCACCTGCCGACCGCGCTCGTCCCGGCCGGCCCGATGGCCAGCGGCCGCTCGAACGCGGAGAAGGCCGAGACGCGCAAGGCGTACGCCGCCGGCGAGGCCGGCCGCGACGAGCTGCTCGCCAGCGAGGTCGCGTCGTACCACTCGCCCGGCACCTGCACCTTCTACGGCACCGCGAACTCCAACCAGATGCTCATGGACGTCATGGGCCTGCACCTGCCCGGCGCCGCGTTCGTCCACCCGGACGACCCGGTGCGCGCGGCCCTCACGGCCGCCACCACCCGCCGGGTGATCGAGATCGCGGCCGGCGGGGACCGGTACGGCATCGGCCAGGTCGTCGACGAGAAGTCGGTCGTCAACGGCGTCGTCGCCCTGCTCGCGACCGGCGGCTCGACCAACCACACGATGCACCTCGTCGCCATGGCGGCCGCGGCCGGCATCGACCTGCGCTGGGAGGACTTCGACGACCTGTCGACGGCCGTCCCGCTGGTCGCGCGGATCTACCCCAACGGCACCGCCGACGTGAACCACTTCCACGCCGCCGGGGGCACGCCGTTCCTCGTGCGCACGCTGCTCGACGCCGGGCTGCTCCACGAGGACGTCCTCACCCTCGACGGCCCGGGCCTGCGGCGGTACACCCGCCGCCCGGTCCTCGGCGAGGGCGGGGCGCTGGAGTTCGTCGAGGCGGCCGAGGAGTCGCTCGACCGCGACGTCCTGCGCCCCGCGCACGACCCGTTCGAGCCGGACGGCGGCCTGCGCCTGCTGCGCGGCACCCTCGGGCAGGCGGTCATCAAGACGTCCGCGCTCGCCGAGGAGCACCGGGTCGTCGAGGCGCCGGCCCGCGTCTTCACCGACCAGGTCGGGTTCCTCCAGGCGTTCTCCCGGCGCGAGCTCGACCGCGACGTCGTCGTCGTCCTGCGCGAGCAGGGCCCGTCGGCCAACGGGATGCCCGAGCTGCACGCCCTCACCCCCTCGCTCGGGGTGCTCCAGAAGCGCGGGTATGCCGTCGCGCTGGTCACCGACGGGCGGATGAGCGGGGCGTCGGGCTCGATCCCGGCCGCCATCCACGTCACCCCGGAGTCGGTGCACGCCGGCCCGATCGCCAAGCTGCGCGACGGCGACGTCGTGCGCGTGGACGCGGTCACCGGGCGGCTGGACGTCCTCGTCGACGAGGCCGAGTTCGCCAGCCGGCTGCCCGCGCCGCGCGTCACGGAGGAGGGTGTCGGGACCGGGCGCGAGCTGTTCGGTGCGATGCGCTCGGCCGTCGGCCGCGCCGACGAGGGCGCCCACGTCTTCGGCACCCTGACCAGCGTCCCCGAACCCGTCGTCCCGCACCTGCCGCAGGAGGAGTCCCGATGACCGCCGTCACGACCAAGCCCGTCATCTCGGGGGAGGCCGACATCCTCGGCCTCGCACCCGTCATCCCGGTCGTCGTCGTCGACGAGGTCGCCCAGGCCGTGCCGCTGGCCCGCGCCCTGCTCCGCGGCGGCATCCCGGTCATCGAGCTCACGCTGCGCAGCGAGGCCGGGCTCGGCGCGATCGAGGCCGTCGCGTCCGAGGTCGAGGGGATCGTCGTCGGGGCGGGCACGGTCGTCACCCCCGCGCAGGTGCAACAGGTCGTCGACGCTGGCGCGCAGTTCCTCGTCACCCCCGGCTCGCCGCCGCGGCTGGTCGAGGCAGCGCTCGCCTCCGGGCTCCCGCTGCTGGCGGGCGCCGGCACGCTCACCGAGATGCTGACGCTCGCCGAGGCCGGGCTCGAGGTGCAGAAGTTCTTCCCCGCGGAGGCGAGCGGTGGCCGGCCCTACCTGTCCGCCGTGGCCGGTCCCTGCCCGCAGCTGCGGTTCTGCCCGACCGGCGGGATCACGCCGCAGACGGCGGCCGACTGGCTGGCCCTGTCCAACGTCGGCTGCGTCGGCGGGTCCTGGCTGACGCCGAAGGACGCCGTGGCGCAGGGCGACTGGGCCCGCATCGAGCAGCTCGCCAGGGAGGCCGCGGCCCTTCCGCGCTGAGTCAGGTGCGGAACGGGCGCACCGACAGCAGGTGGACGTCGCTGTTGCTGCACGCCGCGGCCGGGTACGGCGCGTACTGGGCGGCCGTGTCGCCGGGCAGGTAGACGCGCAGGCCCGTGGCCCTGGCCAGCTGGCAGCGCGGTCCGTAGTTGGCGGCCTGGGTCACCCGGACCATCGCGGTGGCCGAGGCGCCGGGCGCCAGCCGCACGAGCGGGCTCGCCTGCCCCGGCTCGCGGTCTGCGGCCGCACCGAGCTGGGCGCCGGTGGCCGAGGCGCTCAGGGAGACGCCCGGGAACCCCTCGAGGGTGCAGGTCACGCGGCCGGTGTTGGTCGTGACGAGCTCGACGCCGTAGCTGCCTGCTGCTGCGCCGCCGGGTTCGGGGACCGCTCGGGTGCTGGTGGCGGCGGCCGTGCACCGGCGGGCGGCTGATGTCGTCGCGCCGCTGCCGGAGCTCGCCGAGCCGGTCGAGGTGGTGCTCGAGGAGCTGCTGGCGCTGCTCGACCCCGACGACGTGGGCGCAGCGCTCGAGCTGCTCGAGCTCGACGAGCCGCCCGAGGTGCCACCACCGCCACCGCACGCAGCCAGGGCGAGCCCTGCGGTCAGGGCGAGGGCGACCCCCGCCACCTGGTGTCGGTCTGTCTTCGCGGTGGTGCCCATGACCCGCCTCCTGTCGTTCCCCTTGCCCTTGTGACGTCTGGGGCGACCTGGGGGTTGGCATGAGGGGAACCGGGGCTGGGCAGGAAACAGCCCGTGGGCCCTGCCTGCCGAGACGAGCGGCGAGGCGTGCGCAGGGGACGACCTGCGCGGCCCACGGGCTGCGGTGGTACTGCTGGGATTGCGCTCTCGCGCCCTCGAAGCAGTCGAGGGTGCGCTAGCGCGCAGCCACCTCACGCGTCCTATGGGAAATCACTTCCTGGACCACCTCCTTTCCGTGTGCTCAGAACGCTATGTCGGGTGGTCGCGTCCTGCAACGGTTTTCCCGCTGGGCGAACACGGAACAAGCACGGCTGGGCGGAGGTGGCTGAGCGGCGGCTCCACGGCGCGGCCGCCGCTCCGGCACGGCCGGCCGGGCTCAGGATTCCCGGTGGACCTTGTACGAGGCGGCCTGGCGGCGAGGCTTGATGACGAGCAGGTCGATGTTCACGTGCGCCGGCCGGTCGACCATCCAGACGATCGCCTCGGCGACGTCGGCGGCCACGAGCGGGTCGGGCACCCCGGCATACACGGCGTCGGCACGCTCCTGGTCGCCCCCGAACCGGGTGAGCGAGAACTCCTCGGTGCGCACCATGCCCGGCGCGATCTCGGTGACCCGGACCGGCTGGTCGACGAGCTCGAGCCGCAGCGTCTCGGTGAGGGCGGCCACCGCGTGCTTCGCGGCGGTGTAGCCCGACCCGCCCTCGTAGACCGTGCGACCGGCGATCGACCCGACGTTGACGATCGTCCCCGCGCCGGAGGCGACGAGGGCGGCCAGCAGGGCCTGGGTGACCTGGAGGGTGCCGATCACGTTGGACTCGTACATCCCGCGCCAGTCCGAGACGGCGGTCTGTGCGGCCGGCGCCAGGCCCAGCGCGCCGCCGGCGTTGTTGACGAGCACGTCCAGCCGCGGGCCGACGGCCTCGGCGAGCCGGGCCACGTCGTCGGCCGAGGACACGTCACACGCGACGGCGCGGCCGGCGATCTCCCGCGCCAGGGCCTCGATGCGGTCGGCGCGGCGGGCTGCGACCACGACCTCGAAGCCGGCCGCGGCGAGCTGCCGCGCGGTCTCGGCGCCGATGCCGCTCGAGGCGCCGGTGACGACCGCCAGGCGCCGGCCGGTCGCCCCGCCGGTCGCCTCGCCGGTCGCCTCGCGGTGCGCGCCGTCGCCCGTGGTCGCCGTCGAGCCCTCTGCTGCTGCGCCCTCGGTCGCTGCGTCCCTGCTGTCCGTCACGTCATTCCTCTCCACGTTGCCCGTGTCCGTGCTCACGTCAGTGCTCCCGCCGGCCGGACGGCCGTCGGGTCGACCGAGATCCATGTCGCCTCGGCCCGGCCCAGGACGCGCCCGTCCGGCGCGTGCAGGGAGGTGCCGCTGAACGTCTTGCGGCCCTCGGCGCCACGCTGCCACGCCATGACGACGTGCGGGACGCCGGGCCGGGGCAGCTCGTCGACGACCGCGGTCACCGTGCCCAGCACCATGGGGCGCCCGGCGAACCCGGACGACCAGCCGCCCGGGCAGTCCAGCGCGGCCCACACCGTCTCCACGTCGACATCGTCGCCGGGCGTCCACGCGGCGGCATACGCGCCACTCCCGCCCTCGACGCGTCCGGGCCGCAGCCGCAGGCCGTCGCCGGGTGCGCGCCCCGTGCCGCACGCGAAGCAGGTGGGGAAGGGGTGGTCGACGTCGCCCTCGTACCGGTCGCCCGCAGCCACCGCGACGTCGTGCGCGACGGGTGCGGGTGCGCCCTCGGCGCTCGGCCGGGCCGCGGCGAAGGCCTCGAGGACGAGGTGGTCGCCGTCGCTGACGCGGACGACGCCGTCCTCGCGCGTGACGGCCAGGGGCCGGTCCAGCGGGGGAGGCGTGCGGAGTCGGACCGTCACGGCAGGATGGTCGCTGGTCGTCGCGACGAGGCGCGCGGCGTGACCGCTCGTCCAGCCGCCGTTGCCCGACTCGGGCGGCCCGCAGAACCGGGCGGGGATGACGAAGTCCATGTGCCGAACGTACCCGCCGGGGAGCGGGCCGGAACGAGGGGTGGAATGGGGACACCGCCGACGGGCACCGAGGCCGGCTTCCGGCTGCGCAGCATCGCCGTGCCCGCCTACGGGCCGACCGTCGTCGCGGCGGTCGGAGCCGGCGCCACGCTGCCGGTCGTGGCGCTCACCGCCCTGGACCTGGGCGCCAGCCCGTCGGTGGCCGCGCTCGCGGCCGGGGCCGCGCTCGTGGCCGAGCTGTTCTTCGCCGTGCCGGCCGGGGCGATGGTGCACCGGATCGGGGAGCGGCGGGCGCTGCTGGCCGCCGGGGCCGTCGACGCCGTCGCCTCGCTGGCCGCCCTGCTCGCCCCGAACGTCGCGGTGCTGTTCGTCGCGGTCTTCGCGACGGGCTTCACCTCCTCGATGTTCCTCGTGGCGCGGCAGGCGTACCTCATCGACGCCGTGCCGTACTCCATGCGGGCCCGGGCCATGTCGACCCTGGGCGGGGTCAACCGGATCGGCCTGTTCGTGGGCCCGTTCGTCGGCGCGCCGGTCATCTCGGCCTGGGGCGCCCAGGCGGCGTTCGGCGTCGCCGTGGTGTCCGGCCTCGCGGCCAGTCTGCTCGTGTGGCGGGCACCGGACATCACGGCCCACCACGAGGAGGCGGAGCGCGCGCAGGCGCAGACGAGCACCCGCCGGGTGCTGTGGGCCCACCGCCGCACGTATGCCACGCTCGGGCTCGGCATCCTCGTCATCGGCGCCGCGCGGTCGGCCCGGGTCGTGCTCGTGCCGCTGTGGGCCGCCCACGTGGGGCTGTCCGCGTCGGCGACGGCCGTCATCTTCGGCGTCACGGGGGGCATCGAGATGCTGCTGTTCTACCCGGCGGGCTCGGTGATGGACCGGTTCGGCCGGTTCTGGGTGGCGGTGCCGTGCGCGGTGCTGCTCGGGGTGGGGGCCCTGCTGCTGCCCCTGACCCACACGGCATACACGGTGCTGGGCGCGTCCCTGCTCGCCGCAGTCGGCAACGGTCTGGGCTCGGGCATCGTGATGACCCTCGGGGCCGACACCGCGCCCAGCGTCGGGCGCTCGCAGTTCCTCGGCGGCTGGCGGTTCATGTCGGTCATCGGCGGCAGCGGTGCCCCTCTGCTCATCAGCGCCGTCACCGCCCGGGTCGGGCTCGCCGCCGCGTGCGTCGGGATCGGCGGGCTCACCCTGCTCGGGACGGGGTGGCTGGGGTACTGGGTCGCCCGGTTCGAGCCGGGCCGGGGCGACGCCGGGGCACGCTGACGCCCGCAGGTGGCAGGCTTGGGCCCGTGACGGACCTGATCGACACCACCGAGATGTACCTCAAGACGATCTTCGAGCTCGAGGAAGAGGGCATCCCGCCGCTGCGCGCCCGCATCGCCGAGCGGCTCGCGCACTCGGGTCCGACCGTGTCGCAGACCGTCGCCCGCATGCAGCGCGACGGGCTGCTGACCCTCGCCGGGGACCGCCACCTCCAGCTCACCGACGAGGGCCGTCGCCTCGCCACGCGCGTCATGCGCAAGCACCGGCTGGCAGAGCGCCTGCTCATCGACGTCATCGGCCTGGAGTGGGAGTACGTCCACGACGAGGCCTGCCGCTGGGAGCACGTCATGTCCGAGCGGGTCGAGCGCAAGATCCTGGCCCTGCTCAAGGACCACCACGACTCGCCGTACGGCAACCCGATCCCGGGGCTGGACGAGCTGGGCGAGGCCGAGCCGACGGAGGACTTCCGCTCCGGGCTGCACACCCTGACCGAGCTGGCCGGGGCCGAGCCCGAGACGGTGCTCGTGCGCCGGATCGGCGAGCCGGTGCAGGTCGACCACGAGGCGCTGAGCCTGCTGACCGTGGCCCGGCTGCTGCCCGGCGAGCGCGTGCGCGTGCACCGGGCCGACGGCCGGGTCGTGGCGGTGCGCGAGGGCGCGCCCGAGTCGACCGGCGTGTCCCTCCCGGACGACGTGGCGCAGCACGTGTTCGGCGCGCTCGTCTGAGCGCCGGCTGGACGCCCGCCGGGGGGCCACTGGGGGCCTCCTGAGCACGGACCGGGACCTCCATCTGGCGTCGTGTGGCACTTTCTTGGACGGACCGTGACCGTGGCGTGACTTTCGCCAGAGGGTTGTGTACGGTTTCCCACGGTTCCTCAGCCCCCCGAGGATCCGGCCCGATGTGGACACGCCTAGTCCTGCCGCCACGACCGGGTCAGCAACGAACACCGCTTGGCAGGAGCGGGGGACCCACTTGTGGGCCGTCTCCGGACGGTCCTTGGGGTGAAGTCCTCGGGAGTACGGCCGCGAGGTCGGGCGAACGAGGACCGGGTGATCTACCTCCACCCGAACCCGACAGCTCACCTCGTAGGCGCTGGAGGTTAATCCCGTGGCTTCTCCCAGTGCTGGCCGCCACCGCGCGCCCGGTCGTTTCAACCCCGTCTCCGAGCTGTCCGGCATCGTGGCCACCGCCGCCCAGCCGGCCGTCAAGACCTCTGCCGTGATCGCGGCCTCCGGTGGTCTGGTCGCCTCGTTCGCGCTCCCGGCCTCGGCTGCCCCGGCCGCCACGACCAAGACTGCCGGTCAGGCTGCGTCCGTGGCGCCCGTCGCCGTCAAGGCCCCCGAGGTGGCCGCCCCCGAGGCCACCGACGCCTTCGGTGTCATCGGCTTCCAGGCCACGGCCAAGCCGAAGCCTGCGCCGGCCCCCGCGCCGGCGACGGTCGTCCGCGTGACGGACACCCAGACCGCGAGCCGATCGACCGACCGCGCCCCGCTGACGAAGGACTACACCAACCTGCAGCCGGCTGCCGGTGGCGTCCTCGCCATCGCGGCGCAGTACCAGGGCCTGCCGTACAAGTACGGCGGCACCAGCCCGTCGACCGGCTTCGACTGCTCCGGCTTCACCCAGTGGGTCTTCCGCCAGGTCGGCATCTCCCTGCCGCGCACCGCGGAGGAGCAGCGTCAGGCGGCGACCCCGGTGTCGAACCCGCAGCCCGGCGACCTCGTCTTCTTCGGCTCGCCCGCCTACCACGTCGGCATCTATGCCGGGAACGGCATGATGTGGGACAGCCCGCGCACCGGCGAGACCGTGCAGAAGCGCTCCATCTGGTCCGGCAACGTGTCCTACGGCCGCCCGTGACCTGAGGCTCGAGCCCCCGACGAAGGCCCCGACCGCTCCTGCGGCCGGGGCCTTCGTCATCCCGTTCGTGTTCAAATGGACCCATGACTGCTGTGGAGATCGACGTCTGGGCCGATGTGGTCTGTCCCTGGTGCTACATCGGCAAGCGCCGGCTCGAGCAGGCGATCGCCGAGAGCGCCCACCCCGCGGACGTGACGGTGACCTACCACGCGTACGAGCTCGACCCGGGCGCCCCGGTCGGCGACGGGAGCCTCGTGCTGTCCTGGCTCGCCGAGCGCTACGGCACCGACCTCGACGGCGCCCGCGAGATGGCCGAGCGCCCTGCAGTGCTCGGCCGCCCCGACGGCCTCGAGATCAACGTGGACGAGCAGCGCCGGGCCAACTCCTTCGACGCCCACCGGATCATCGCGCTCGGCCTGGCCCAGGGTGGCCACGCGCTGCAGGCGGCGGTGCTCGAGCGGCTCTACAGCGCCCACTTCACCGAGGGCAGGCAGATCGACGACATCGAGACGCTCCAGCGGCTGGGCGCGGAGGCGGGGCTCGACGGCCGTCGCCTCTCGGCGGTCCTCGCGAGCCGTGAGTATGCCGACCACGTGCGCCAGGACGAGCGCGCCGCCACGGAGATCGGCATCACCGGCGTCCCGTTCTTCATGGCGAACCGCAAGGTGGCCCTGTCGGGCGCGCACTCGGTCGAGGTCATCGGCCAGCTGATCGACGCCGCGACCGATGGCTCGCCGGAGGCCATGACCCAGGGCGCCTGAGCGCCCGCGCAGTGCCGCGCCCCCGGCTCAGGGGTTGATGGCGAGGAAGACGAACGCGGCGAGCAGGACGAGGTGCACCCCGCCCTGCAGCCGCGTCGCCCGACCCGGCACCACGGTCAGCACGCTCACCACGACGGTCAGGGCGAGCAGCACCATCTGGGTCGCGCCGAGCCCGAGGACGAGTGGGCCCTCGAGCCAGATCGACGCGAGCGCGATCGCCGGGATGGTGAGGCCGATGCTGGCCATGGCCGACCCGAGGGCGAGGTTGAGGCTGATCTGGATCCGGTTGCGTCGGGCGGCGCGCACCGCGGCGAGGGTCTCGGGCAGCAGCACGAGCAGCGCAATGACGACGCCGACGAACGACTGCGGGAAGCCGGCGGCGGCCACGCCCGACTCGATCGCGGGGGACTCGACCTTGGCGAGCCCGACGACGGCGACGAGCGAGACGAGCAGGAGGCCGAGCGAGGCGTAGGTCTCACGGTCGGTCGGCGGGTCGGCGTGCCCGTCGTCGAGCGGCTCGCCGTCCTTGCCGACCGGCAGGAAGAAGTCTCGGTGCCGCCGGGTCTGGGTCGACACGAACATGCCGTAGAGCGCGAGCGAGACGACCGCCGCGAACGCGAGCTGGCTGCTGGTGAACTCGGGCCCCGGCTGGCTGGTGGTGAACGTGGGGACGACCATCGTCATCACCGCGAGCGTCGTGACGGTGGCGAGCGCGGCGCCGGCGCCCTCGGCGTTGAACGCGATGAGCCGGTACCGCAGCGCCCCCATGAACAGGGCCAGGCCGACGATGCCGTTGCAGGTGATCATCACGGCCGCGAAGACGGTGTCGCGGGCGAGGGTGTCGGTGTCCTTGCCGCCGCTGACCATGAGCGTGACGATGAGCGCCACCTCGATGATGGTCACGGCGACGGCCAGCACGAGGGAGCCGAACGGCTCCCCGACGCGGTGCGCCACGACCTCGGCGTGGTGGACGGCGGCGAGGACCGCGAGGCCGAGGACGACCGCCACGAGGACGACCGGCAGCGCGCCGAGGTGGCGTCCCCAGGTGAGGGCCAGCGCCACGAGCGCCAGGGGCGGCGCGAGGGTGGTCCAGGTGAGCAGGGGACTGGTCGTTCGCGCGGCCATGGGACATTCTCGCAGGTCCCGGGCGCGAGCCGGACCAGACGCCGGTGACCGGACGCCGACCACCAGCACCGGACACCGGTGACGGATGCCGACCACCAGCACCGGACACCGGTGAGCGGACGGCCTGCCGGATCGTCCCGGCCCGGCTAGCGTCCGGGAGGTGACCTTCTCGATCGTGGCCCAGGACGGCGACTCCTTCGGGGTGGCCGTCGCCAGCAAGTTCCCCTTCGTCGGCGCGGTCGTCCCGGACGCGCGGCTCGGCCTCGGCGCCGTCGCGACCCAGGCGATGGCGCGGGTGTCCTACCGCGACACCGCGCTGGAGGCGCTGTCCTCCGGTGCGGACGCGGCGGCCGCCATCGCGGCCTGCACCGGTCCGGACGACGAGCGCGACCACCGCCAGCTCGGCGTGGTCGGGCGCGACTCGCAGGCGACCTGGACCGGGCCGTCGTGCCTGCCCTGGGCCGGCGGCGTGAGTGGGCGGGACGGGTCCGGCGCCTACGCGATCCAGGGCAACATCCTCGTGGGCCCCGAGGTCGTCGAGGCGATGGAACGCGCGTGGCTGGCGTCGGCCGGGCGGCCGTTCACCGACCGCCTCGTCGCCGCGCTGCTCGCCGGTGACGACGCCGGCGGCGACAGCCGTGGGCGGCAGGGCGCTGCGCTGTATGCCGTGCGGCCGGGTGCCGGGTACGACCAGTACGGGCTGCTCGCCGACGTCCGGGTGGACGACCACCCCGACGCCCCCCGCGAGCTGGCGCGCCTGGTGGGGCTCAACGACCTGCTGTTCGGGTCGCCGGAGGACGTGCAGCCGCTCGAGGGCGCGCTCGCCGACGAGGTGCTGGCCCGGCTCGAGTCGATCGGGTTCAGTGGCGGCTCGGCGGCCGAGGCGCTGGCGGCGTGGGCGTCGGAGGAGAACTACGAGACCCGGCTCAGCCCCGACGGCATCGATGCCAAGGTGCTCGGTGCCCTGCGGGCGGAGACGGACGAGGACCGGCTCGAGGGCCTCGGCGACGACGAGCACGCCGAGGACGAGGCCGAGGACCACCTCGACGAGGAGGAGTAGCCCGGACGGCCCTTCGGGGCTCGACGAGCCTGAGGAGCCCGGACGGCCCTTCGGGCCTCGACGAGCCTGAGGAGCCCGGACGGTGCGGTCAGGCCTCGGGGAGCGGGGCGTCCGGCTCGGAGGTCGGGTCGGTGCGGGCGGCCTCACCCCGCCTGCGCTGCAGCTCCTCCTCGCGGGCACGACGGGCGGCCCGCTCGCGCTCGACGGCCTCGCGCTCCGCCCGCTCGCGCTCGGCCCGCTGCCGCCTGGCCTCGGCCATCTGCGCCTCGGCGCGTTCGCGGACCTTGCGCAGGAACTCGGCGTCGTCGTCCGGGTTGGTCGCCACCGCGCGTCCCGGCCGGTCGTACTCCGGGTATGCCGTGCCGCGGTTCCCCTTGTACGGCAGGCCGCCGCGCGGCGACGACTCCGGCCGACCGGCCACCAGCCAGGCGACGGCCCCGACGACGGACGTGACGAGCACGACGAAGACCCAGGTCGCCTTGCTCAGGTTCCTGATGCGGCTCTCGTCGGTCATGATCACGTCCAGCAGGCAGTACACCCACAGTGCCGTGCCCAGGATCCCCAACCCCAGTTCAGCGCGAATCACGCCGCGATGGTGGCACACCGGCACACCGCCGGGAGGCGAAACCGGACATCTCGCTCACACCCCCACCCGAACGACGGAGGCCAGGCGGGTGCTCCATACCCGGCTTGGCCGGCGGTCCGGGAGGGGTCAGGTGGTGCGGCGCAGGATGCGGGCCTCCCAGGCGCGCAGCGGCTCCACGACGGACGACGGGTCGTCGGCGAGGTTGCCCAGCACCAGGTCTGCGCCCGACCAGCCGTCGAGACCCGGCACGTCGTCCGGGGTGACCGCGAGCTCGTCGGCCGAGAAGTTGGCCAGCACCAGCAGCTCGGTGCCCTCGAAGGTGCGGGTGAACGCGTACAGCGTCGGGTGCTCGGGCGCCAGCATCGTGAAGTGGCCGTGCGCGACCGCGGGCTCGGTGCGGCGCAGCTCGATGAGCCGGCGGTAGTGGTGGAACACCGAGTGGTCGTCGGCCACGGCCGCCTCGGCGTTGATCTCGGGGTAGTTGGGGTTCACCCGCGCCCACGGCGTGCCGGTCGTGAAGCCGGCGTTGGCCGAGGCGTCCCACTGCATCGGTGACCGGGCGTTGTCGCGGCTGCCGAGGCGCAGGTTGTGCAGCACCCACTCGGGGTCGGCACCGGCCTCGACCGCGGTGCGGTGGTAGTTGACCGACTCGATGTCCTGGAAGTCCTGCGGCCCGGCGAACGGCACGTTCGTCATGCCGAGCTCCTCGCCCTGGTAGACGTACGGCGTCCCGCGGTGCAGGTGCAGCACGCTGCCGAGGAGCTTCGCCGAGGCCACACGGTGCTCGGGCGCGTCCGACCCGAACCGGGAGACCGCCCGGGGCTGGTCGTGGTTGTTCCAGTACAGCGAGTTCCAGCCGATGTCGGCGAGGTCCTCCTGCCAGCGGCCGAACGACGCCTTGAGGTCGCGCAGGTCGATCGGCTTGCGGTCCCACTTGTGCTCGCCGTGGTCGAGGTCGACGTGCTCGAACTGGAACACCATGTCCACCTCGTGCCGCGCCGGGTCGGTGAAGAGCAGCGCCTCCTCGACGGTGACCATCGGCATCTCGCCGACCGTGAGGTACTTCTGCGACCGGCCCTCGAACACCTCGCGGTGCATCTCCTGCAGGAACTCGTGGATCCGCGGGCCGCAGATGTAGAAGGGCGTCCCGTCGCCGAGCACCGTGCCGGCGATCGGCCGGCCGTCGGGCAGCGACCCGTCCGGCCCGACGTGCTTGGAGATCATGTTGATGACGTCCATGCGGAAGCCGTCGACCCCGCGGTCGAGCCACCAGCGCATCATCGCGTAGACGGCCTCGCGGACCTGCGGGTTCTCCCAGTTGAGGTCGGGCTGCTTGCGGCTGAACAGGTGCAGGTAGTACTCGCCGGTGGCCTCGTCGAGCTCCCAGGCGGGGCCGCTGAACGACGCCTGCCAGTTGGTCGGCTCGGCCCCGGGGGCGCCGGCCTCGTGGCCGTGGCGCGGCGGGCGCCACCAGTACCAGTCGCGCTTGGGGTTGTCCGTGGAGGACCGCGACTCCACGAACCACGGGTGCTCGTCGGAGGTGTGGTTCACCACGAGGTCCATGACGATGCGGATGCCGCGGGCGTGAGCCTGCTCGATCAGCCGGTCGACATCGGCGAGGGTCCCGAAGGTCGGGTCGATGTCCTCGTAGTCGCTGATGTCGTAGCCGTTGTCGTCCTGCGGGCTGCGGTAGATCGGCGAGAGCCACAGCACGTCGATGCCGAGTGTGTGCAGGTAGTCGAGTCGGTCGATGATGCCGGGCAGGTCGCCGATGCCGTCCCCGTCGGTGTCCTGGAAGCTGCGCGGGTAGATCTGGTAGACGACTGCCTCGCGGAACCACTGGTCATCGGTCATGGGTCGCAAGTCTCGGGCCCACCGCCGGGTCGCGGCAACAGCGGGTCAACCGCTGGGCGGGGACCGCCGTCCGGGTCGTGGGTGGCAGCAGGCCCTTCGGCCGAGAGGGCGGCGCCGGACCCGCGGCACCCACCGCGTCCGCGAGGATGTCCCGGTGACGACTGACGCGCAGGGCGCCGCCGGCTCGGCCGCAGGCCCGGACTGGCGACCCCGCGCCCACTTCACCCCCGCGCGGCACTGGATGAACGACCCCAACGGGTTGGTCCACCACGACGGCACCTGGCACCTGTTCTTCCAGCACAACCCCGAGGGCCCCGACTGGGGCAACATGAGCTGGGGCCACGCCACGAGCACCGACCTCGTGCACTGGACCGAGCACCCGGTCGCCTTGCCGCACGACGTCGACACGGGCGATCAGGTGTTCTCCGGCTCGGTCGTCGTCGACCACGGGAACACCACCGGCCTGCGCCGTGAGGGCGACCCCTTCCCGCCGTTCGTCGCGGTGTGGACCAGCGCCCGTGAGGGGCACCAGGCCCAGTGGCTCGCGTGCTCCCGCGACGCCGGCGCGACCTGGGAGCGCTGCGCCGGGCCGGTGCTCGACCGCGGCTCGGCGGACTTCCGCGACCCCAAGGTCTCGTGGTGGGAGCCCGGCGACGGGGCCGACGGGTTCTGGCTCATGGCGGCGGTCGAGGCGGTCGAGCGGCTCGTGGTCCTCTACCGCTCCGCCGACCTCTGGCGCTGGGAGCTGCTCAGCGAGCTGGGCCCGTTGCCGCAGCCCCCCGGCATCTGGGAGTGCCCGGACCTCGTGCGGCTGCCGGTCGAGGGGGAATCCGGTGCGGAGGGGCACGTCCTCGTGCTGAGCGGCAACGACGGCACGGTGCGCGGCTGCGGGACCTGGTATGCCGTGGGCTCCTTCGACGGCGTGCGGTTCACGCCGGACGCCCGCGGCTTCCGACGCCTCGACCACGGTCCGGACGACTACGCGGCCGTGACGTGGAACGACGCCCCCTGCGGGCGGCGGGTGCTGCTGGGGTGGATGTCCAGCTGGGCCTACGCCGGGGACCTGCCGACGACGCCGTGGCGGGGTGCCATGACCCTGCCGCGGGAGCTCTCGCTGCGGCGACGTGAGGGGGGCGACCTCGTCCTCGTGCAGCGGCCGGTGGAGGAGGTCCGGCCGGCGCCGGGGCTGCAGTGGCTCGAGGTCGACCTCGACGTCCGTGACCAGCCGTCGGCGACGGTCGAGCTGGCGGGTGGGAGCGACGGTGACGTGGCCCGGCTCTCCTACGACCGGGGCACGGGGCTGCTGTCGCTGGCGCGGGGCCCGTCGGCCGGCGACGCCCGGCCGTTCCACCCGGCATACCCGTGCGTCTCGTCCGCCCCGGTCGAGGCTCGTGACGGGGTCGTGCGGCTCGACGTCGCCCTCGACGCGTGCAGCGTCGAGGTCTTCGCCGCGGGCGGTGAGGTGGTGCTCACGGCCCTGGTGTTCCCGGACGGGCCGATGAAGCCGCGGGCCATCCCCAGATGACTCGGCTGGGGGATGACGACTGGTCAGTCCGCCGTCCTACCGTGAGTTGTGGGGTCGGGGCCGGACGGGGTCGAGGACCGGGCGCTCGCCGAGGAGATCGTGCTGCTGGGCGAGCTGATGGCCGCTGCCGCTGAGCAGGGGCAGCACCTGTCCGACGCCGAGGTCGACGAGGTCCTGGGCGTCACGCGCCCGATCCCGCCGGACGAGGGGGAGCAGGCGTCCTAGTGGCGGTGACGGGCGGCGAGCAGCTCGGCGGGGTCGAGGCGCCGCTGCACGACGTCGTCGGCCACCTCGGCGAGCTTGCGCCGGTGGGCGCGGCTCCAGCTGCGCAGGTGCGCGAACGCGGCGTCCATGTCGACGCCTCCACGCTCGGCGATGACGCCCTTGGCCTGCTCGACGACGATGCGGCTGGTCAGCGCGCTCTGCAGCTGCTCGGCCAGCAGGGAGGCCCGCTGGGACGCCCGCTGCTGCAGGATCCCGATGGTCGCGACGTCGGCGAGCGACTGCGCGATGCGCTGCTCGGCCGCGCTGAGCGGCGGCCGGTCGACGCTGTTGAAGAGGTTGAGCCCGCCGATCGTGTCGTTGCGCAGGCGCAGGGGCAGGGCCTGCACAGAGGTGAACCCCGCCTCGCCGGCGGCCCGGGCGAACTGCGGCCACTCATCAGCCGAGGCCGCGATGTCGGGCACCGTGACGGCTCGGCGCTCGCGGACGCACTGGGGGCACGGCCCCTCCTCGGTCTGGATCTGCAGCAGCTCCAGCAGCCGCGTCTGCTCGCTCGAGGAGGCGACCAGGCTGAGGTTGCCCTCCTGGTCCACGAGCATCAGCCCGACCTGGCTCACGTCGAGCAGCTCCACGCACGACTGCACCAGCTGGTCCAGCAGGTCCACGACGTCGTAGTCGTCCACCAGGGTGTCGGCCAGTGCCACGAACCGCTGTGCGAGCAGCACGTACCGCTCGGTCTCGTCTCTGGCGGTCTGTCCCGCCTGTCCCGTGCTCATCCTGCCTCCTCGCAGAGTCCCGTCCCCATGGGCCGTACCCCAAGGACTGCGCCCTCACGCGGGTCCCTCATGGCCCCTCCTCGGCGAGCCGGCGCCGTCTGGCGACGATGTCAGCGGCCAGTTCCGTGATCGACTGCCCCTCCGCGTAGGCCGCGGCGCGCAGTCGCAGCAGGGCGTCCTCGACGCCGACGTCGAGCTGAACCATGACCATGCCCACGGCCTGGTGGACCACCATGCGGTAGGTCGTGGGCGGCAGCAGCTCCTCGAGGTGCGTCCCCGCGGCCGACAGCAACAGCTCGCCTGCGCGGTCCACGGTGCGCAGCGTGTCGGTCATCTGTCGCGTTGACAGGGGCCCGGGCTCCAGGCGGTGCAGGTCGAGGGACCCGAACGACACCGTCCCCACCCGGATGGGCAGCGCGAAGATCGCCCGTACGCCCGCTGCCGTGAGCTCTCGTGCCATGGCCGGCCAGCGCTCGTGGTGGGTCGAGTTGAGGTTCGGGACGAGGACGGGGCTCCCGGTGCGGGCCGCGTCGACGCACGGCCCCTCCCCGGTGGTGAACTGCAGGTCCTCGATGCGAGCGGCGAGCTCGTTGGTGGCGTGCACGGTCCCCGGCGTGCCGTCGTTGGCGAAGACCGCGAGGCCGACACCGTCGACGCCGGCCTTCTCGGCGCAGTCGAGGCACATCTCGCTCAGGTCGGACTCGATCTCGAAGCCTGGGGCCGTGAGCCCGTTGTCCGTCACCATGTCCCACCCGGTCTGCCGTGCGCCTGCGACCTGGGGGCCACGGCCGTTGTCATCACCCTACTCCCGCCCAGACCGTCCGGACCGGGGCGAAACGGTTGCGAGCCGGTACCGCTGGGGAGGACAGTGGTCGTGGAACGCGCACAGAGCCCGGACCCCGCCTCGTGGCGCACGTCGTCGACGTGGGGTGAGGGATGGACACGCAGCTCGCGTGGAGCCGCGAGGCACGCTGGCCTGCGCACCCGCTCCACGTCAGCGACGCGCGGACCTTCGTGCTGGACTGCCTGACGGAGACGGACCTGGGGCGCCAGGCGCATGCCGTCGCCCTGGTCGTGAGCGAGCTCGCCACCAACGTCGTGCTCCACGCCAACACGCCCTTCACGGTGACCCTGGCCCGTCGGGACTCGTGGCTCGTCCTCGAGGTGCGGGACCACCTCGCCGGCCAGGTGGCGGTGCCCGCGCCGACGGACGAGGTCGAGCTGCACGGCCGTGGCCTGGAGATCGTGCAGGCCCTGAGCCAGGCGTGGGGTGTGTGGCCGAGGCGGGACGGGAAGTCGGTGTGGGCGGCCTTCGACCTGGAGTCGCCCGACGCGGACGGCCACGACGAGGACGGCCACGACGAGGGCGGCCGCGGCGCCTGGGACGGCGGCACCCGCCGGGACGGGGACGTCACCCCGCAGGACGACGGCGCCGACGGGGACCTCCCGCCCTGGTGCCGCTACTGAGGCGGGGCCTGCACCCGGAACGAGAGCCAGGAGTCGGGAGGCGTGTCCGGGGACCCCGGCACGGCGCGCAGCTCCTCCACCGGGCCGGGGTCGTGGGTGGCGGCCACGGAGCGCCAGAAACGCACCGCCGCCACGTTGGCCTGCTGGAAGGCCACCTCCCACGGCCCCGGGAAGCTCCTCAGCACCTCGTGCGCCAGGGTCGACCCGACCCCGGCCCTCCTGGCGCCGGCCACCACGAAGAAGCTGTTGAGGACGCGGGCCGGGCCGTCCAGGCTTCGCACGAAGGCGAACCCGACGGGCGCCTCGCCGAGCCAGGCGGTGGACGCCGCCCACCCCGGGTCCGTCAGGGCCGACTCGAGCCGTTCGCTGCGGAACGAGCCGTCCGGCCGGGGGAGGCCGCCGGTGAAGCCCGACGTGTCGTGCCGGAACAGCAGCCACAGGCGCTCGAGCACCGGCCGGTCGTCGGCGGTCGCGCGGCGCACCAGAAGGGGCGAGGAGGGGCGGGGGTCGGATGGCTTACTGGGAGCGAGCATGAAAAAAGCCTCCGCGTCGCACCAGGTGCGGCAAGGAGGCTCGGCTGTGTCCTCAGGATAGCAGTCGGGTGGTCGCCGGCCCCGCGGACGAACGCGCGTGCGCGGGGCCGGCGGCGCGGGTCAGAGGCGCACGACCATCTTCCCGGTGTTGTCACCGCGCATCACGCCCAGGAAGGCGTCGACCGCGTTCTCGAAGCCGTCGACGGCCGTCTCCCGCAGCGACAGCGAACCGTCGGCGAGCCACGTCGCGGCCTGCGCGGCATACTCGCCCGCCAGGTCGTAGTGGTCGCCCACGAGGAAGCCCTCGATGCGGCCTCGGGTCTGGATGAGGCGCGCGAGGTTGCGGGGGCCCGGCGCAGGCTCGGTGTCGTTGTAGACCGAGATCATGCCGCAGACGGCGATGCGGCCGCCGAGGCGCAGCGAGCCGATGGCTGCCTCGAGGTGCTCGCCGCCGACGTTGTCGAAGTAGACGTCGATGCCGTCGGGGGCGAGCTCGCGCAGCGCTTCGGAGACCTTGCGGTCGCGGTAGCTGAAGGCCGCGTCGAAGCCGAGGTCCTCGGTGAGGTGGCGCACCTTCTCGGGGGAGCCGGCGCTGCCGATGACCTTGCCGGCGCCGAGCGCCTTGGCGATCTGGCCGACCGCCCCGCCGACGGCGCCTGCCGCGCCGGAGACGAAGACGACGTCGCCCTCCTTGACCTCGGCGATGCGTTTGAGGCCCGCGTATGCCGTGAGGCCGGTCATGCCGAGGACGCCGAGGTAGGAGGAGGCCGGGGCGGCGTCGGTGTCGACGACGCGGGCGTCCTTGGCGTCGAGCACGGCGACCTCGCGCCAGCCCAGGCCGTGCAGGACGTGGTCGCCGACGGCGACGCCGTCAGCGCGCGACTCCTCGACGACGCCCACCGCGCCACCGGTCATCGCGGCGCCCACCTCGTACGGCGCGGCATACGACTTGGCGGCGCTCATCCGCCCACGCATGTAGGGGTCGACCGACAGCACCTCGTTGCGCACGCGGATCTGCCCGTCGCCCAGCGCGGGCACGTCGGACTCGGCGAGCTCGAAGTTCTCGGGCGTGGGCCAGCCGGTGGGGCGCGAGGCGAGCCGCCACTCGCGGGGTGCGGCGGTGGGGGTGGTGGCGTCGGTCATGGACGACCTCCTGGAGGTGTGGTGAGGGGACGTGGGGCGGCGTCGTTGCCATCAGGGGACAACGGCGGGGGAGCCCCTCGGTATGCCGTGACCCTTCTCACCCGGCCGACGGCTCGGGCGGCCGGGCGGCGGCGATGAGACGGGTGAGGCCGTCGCGGAGGGTCTCGAGCTCGGCGACGTCCATGCCCAGGCGCTCGAGGATCGCGGGCGGGACGCGCAGGGCCTGCTGGCGGGCGGCGGCCCCCTTCTCCGTCAGGGTGACGGCCAGGGCGCGCTCGTCGCGGGGGTCGCGCTCGCGGGTCACCATGCCGCCGGCCTCGAGCCGCTTGAGCAGCGGGGAAAGCGTCGCGGGCTCGAGGCTGAGCCGCCGGGCGAGCTCGGCGACCTTGAGGGGTGACTCCTCCCAGAGCGCGAGCATGACGAGGTACTGGGGGTGGGTCAGGCCCATGGGCTCGAGCAGTGGCCGGTAGAGCGCGATGACGTTGCGCGACGCGACGGCCAACGCGAAGCAGACCTGCCGGTCGAGGGCGAGCAGGTCCTCGCCGTCAGCCGCGGGGGTGCGCGTCGGGGCGCGGGGCGGGGTCACGGTTTCAGTCTAGGGGCGACGGTCGGCTACCGTAGTGCACGAATCATTAGGGCACTAACGAAAGGGCCGACCATGGCGCGCTCGAGCGACGACGAGGGCCTCTCCCTCGGCTACCGGATCCTGTGGCGGGTCCGCTACCTGGGCTGGCACCTCTACGGGCCGGCCGAGCTGCAGGGGCCGAGCGACCCGCACGAGCGACTGCGCCGGGAGCGCCGCCGCAAGGTCGAGGCCGCGCGCGAGGCGCGTCTCGCCAAGGGCTGACGGGCGCGGGCCACGGACGGGCGCGGGCCACGGACGGGCACGCGCCAAGACCCCCGACCAGGGGGTCGGGGGCCTTGACGTGGTCCGCAGGTGCGGCTGGAGTCAGCCGACAGCGGGAGCGGCTGCTGCGCCGCGACCGATGCGGACCTCCTGCTCGGCCGGCACGTGGCGTTCGTGCCTGAGGCCGAGGAGGCTGAGGAGGAAGAGGAAGGCCGCGCCGACGAAGCTGGCAACCGCGCCCCAGAAGGCGATGGTGCCCATGGTGCCGAAGGCGTAGGCGTTGAGGAGCAGGCCCCGCAGGGTGTTGCCCATGAAGAGCGTCTGGCGCAGCTGGCCGAGCTCGGCGACCTTGGCCTTGTCGGCGTTGGGGTTGGCCGAGAGGGCGATGTACTCGCCGCTGACCTCTTCGTAGGTCCGGCCCTGGCCGGCCTTGTTCATGTGGACCAGGATGTAGTGGTCGGCGTAGGCCTTCGCCTGGGCCCCGGTGGTCATCTGCTGGCCTGCGTACTGCTGCAGGTAGGGCTTGATGGCCGGGTCCTCGATGGCCTTGCCGGACGGCATCGTGATCCTCTGGTCGGCCAGCTGGCTGTGCACGTTGTCCTGCACGAAGTTGCTGGCCCACATGAGCAGTCCGCCGGCGACCAGCAGGACCGCGGTGACGACGAAGCCACCGGTGGTGAGTAGGGCGTCAAGGGTCTTGCGTCGCATTCTGATCAACTCCCGCTGTCTCAGGGCTGGTGGCCCTGTGCTGTGTGCCTTGTTGGCACTTCAACCATCTCGGTGGGAGCCGTTGGGGCAGAGGGACTTTCGTCCCCTGTCGTGCAGGTCACACCGTGCGGCGTCGGTGGTGGGGGGACCATGGTCCGGGGCGCCGACGTCGCGCCCTCAGGCCTCGCCCTCGTCGCCGCCGGCGGGCCGGCCCGTCCGCACCTCGAGGCGCAGCCGTGCCAGCTCCAGTGCGGAGCTGGCGTCGGGGTGGCCGGTCGCCTCGAGGATCCTGCGCTGGGAGTGCGCGAGCGTGCTCAGCACCACCGACGGTGGCACCTCGGGGAACTGCGTGAGCAGGACGTCGGCCGCCGCCTCGAGCTCGCCCGGGCGGAAGGCGTCGTAGGCCGCGCGGTCGGCCTTCGAGAGCGGGACCGACACGTCCTGGCTGTGGTTGAGCACGCCGACCACGCGTCCGTCGTCGAGGACCGGGATGTTGACCGGGATCCACAGCCGGCGGCTGAACGCGCCGCCTCGGGCAGGGTCCGCGACGTCGTAGCGCTGCACTCCCATCCACTGGCGCCGTCCGGTCCGCAGGACGTGCTGCAGGGACGAGAGGAGGGCGACCTGGCTGCCCGTGGGGTCGGCCGGGTTGTCGGGGAAGAGGTCGAAGAGCGGCTGCTCCACGACGGCGTCCCTGGCGTAGCCGACGACCTGCTCGAACGCAGCGTTGACCTCCCGGATGGTGAGGTCCGCGTCGAGCAGCACGTAGGGGGCCCAACCCGTCTGGAACCACGACGAGTTCGCGATGGCGGACGCCAGCTGCACTGAGAGCATTGCGTCTCCTCGACCGACCCGACAACGTCACGACGCTAGACGGCACGTCGGGGCGCGGGATGGGACCAAGGTCCCATGTGCCAGCGGTGTCGGGCCGGTCAGCCGCTGCTCGCCACGGCGAAGAGCCCGCCCACGCCGAGGACGTAGAGGACGAGGACGGCGAGGGAGTCGACGCCCATGCGCGCGATGCGGCGCTGCGGCCGGAAGACGAGCCCCGCGGCATACACGAGGGTGAGGAGCATCCCGAGGGCCGTGAGGTAGATGTCGGTCGACTGCGCCTGCGGCAGAACGGCTTTGCCCGACAGCAGGGTGGCCAGCAGGAACAGCACGGGCAGGAACGCGTTGCCGCCGAAGATGTCGCTGACCGCGAGCTGGTAGTCCTCGTTCCGGACCGAGGTGAGGCCGGTCGAGACCTCGGGCAGCGACGTGGCGGCGGCGAGGACCGTCGCGCCGAAGAGCACGCCGGACAGGCCGATGTGGCCGGCGATGGCGTCGCCGCTGCGCTCGAGGACGACGCCGGCGACCAGGGTGACGAGCGCGGCGACGCCGAAGATGGTCGCGGACGTGGCGGTGCTGGTGCCGCGCGTGGAGGCGTCCTGCTCGGCCTTCTGCTGGGAGTGGCCCTTCGGCTTCTCCTGGTTGTCGGGTGCCTCGCCGGAGTCGGTCCACGGCAGTGAACGCGAAGCATGTTGCAGGAGAACGAGTCCCGCCACCCAGAGGATGGCGATGAGCACCGACGCCGGGGCCAGCCGGAACCGCTCGAGGCCTGCGGGCAGCTGCGACCCGGCGACCACGACCGCGAGGACGGCGACGACGAGCGCTGCCTCGAGGACGAGGACGAGGGACGCGGCCTGGTAGGTGAGGGGTCGTCTGCCGCGGATCCCGAAGACGTCCAGCACCACGAGCACGACGGTCTGGATCGCGATGCCGCCCAGGATGTTCCCCACCGCCACGCCGACGTTGCCGGACAGGGAGGCGCTGGCGACGATGGCGATCTCGGGCAGGTTCGTCGCGACGGCGAGCAGGATGAGGCCGCCGAGCGCGGTGCCCAGGTGCAGCCGCGTGGACAGCACGTCGGTCTGGTTCGAGAGCTGGATGCCGGCCACCCAGATCGCGGCGGCCGCTGCGGCGAAGACGAGCAGGAGGACGGGCAGGGACCAGGAGGACAAGGGGGGACTCCGTCCGGGGCGTGGGGTTTGGGGCGATGTGTCCCTTTCTGGCTACCGGCCGCCCCGACCGCTCGCAAGTTGGGCGGCGCAACGATGTCGGAGGCCCGGTGTGCCGGACGTGCACCGGCGCTCGTCGTCGGCGAGGCTGCTGGGCAGCCGGACGCTGCCGCCCGGCGGCCGCCCGCCAACCACCCCTGGAGGAACCGTGGACCCTGTCGTCTCCCTGACCACCGGACGCGTGCGGGGGCGCACGAGCGACGGCGTGAGCGCGTTCCTCGCCATCCCGTATGCCGCCGCGCCGGTGGGTGCCGCGCGGTTCGAGGCGCCCCGCCCGGCGGCCTCGTGGGACGGGGTGCGCGAGGCCACCGCCCTGGGGGCGACGGCCACCCAGGCGCCGTACCCGCCGCCGATCGCGGCGATCCTCGGCACGACGATCCTCCCCGGCGACGACCACCTGCACGTCAACGTGTGGACGCCGGACCCCAGCGCCTCCGGCCTGCCGGTGATGGTGTGGATCCATGGTGGCGCGTTCACGCGGGGTGGGAACGCGCTCAGCATCTACGACGGCTCCTCGTTCGCCCGCGACGGCGTGGTGCTCGTGTCGGTGAACTACCGGCTCGGGGTGCCGGGGTTCGCGGTCGTCGAGGGCGCTCCCTCGAACCGCGGTCTGCGCGACCAGCTGCTGGCGCTGGCGTGGGTGCAGGAGAACGTCGCCGCGTTCGGCGGGGACCCGGGCAACGTGACGGTGTTCGGCGAGTCGGCCGGCGGCATGAGCGTGGCGTGCCTGCTGGCCTCGCCCGCCGCCGACGGGTTGTTCCGGCGGGCGGTGGTGCAGAGCGGCATGGCCACGGCGGTGGCGGACGAAGCCGACGCGCGGCGCGTCACCGAGGCCGTCGCCGAGGCGGCGGGGGTGCCGGCGACGGCGGAGGGGTTGGGCTCCACGGGCCCGGAGGCGCTGCTCGAGGCGCAGACCGGTGTGGGCCTGGCCCTCGCGCAGGACCCGGACCCCGCGCGGTGGGGCGCGACCGTGGTCCGCAACGGCCTCGGCATCATGAGCCTCTTCCCGACCGTCGACGGCGACGTCGTACCGGAGGTGCCTCTGGCACGCATCGCCGCGGGCGCCGGCAGCGGCGTGGAGCTGCTCGCCGGCACGACGCGCGACGAGTTCCGCTTCTTCCTCATGCCGACCGGGATCGCGGCGATGGTGAGCGACGCCGCGCTGCCGATGGTGCTGGGCCGGTACGGGATCGACCCGTCGGTGGCGCAGGTGTATGCCGCGTCGCGACCGGGCGCGAGCGCGGGCGACCTGCTCGCAGCGATCCTGACGGACGCGTCGTTCCGGCGGGAGACGGTGCGGCTGGCGGACGCGCACACGGCAGCCGGTGGACGGACGCACGTGTACGAGTTCGACTGGCAGTCTGGCGTTCCCGGGCTTGGGGCGTGCCACGCGCTGGAGCTCCCGTTCGTCTTCGACACGCTCGCCGGCGGTGGGACGCTGACCGGAGCCGACGCCCCCCAGGGGCTGGCCGACGAGGTGCACGCGGCGTGGGTCGCGTTCGGCACGACCGGCGACCCGGGGTGGTCCGAGTGGGATCCCTCGCGGCGGCCGGTGCAGGTGTTCGACACGCCCTCCTCGCTCGTCCTCGACCCGCGGGGCGAGGAGCTGGCGGCCCTGGGGCCGGCCTCCCAGGTGTCGGCCGGCGGGTAGGCCTCCCTCGGAGGCGACGCACACGACGGTCTACGACAGGACGTACACGGCGGCCGTCGCGGCTGCCTGGGCTGCGAGCATCCACCGGAGCGCGCGGTTACGTCGTCGAGAGGCCTTCGAGACGAGCGACAGGACGAGGATTGTCGCGCCGAGGAGGCAGCCGGCGAGTGCGGCTGCCTGGGTCAGGTGCGCCATGCGGATCTCGTTGTCGGACATGGTCCGGTCGCCGCCGAACCCGCTCGGGCCGAAGGCGACCGCGACACCGAGCAGGAGGAAGTCGAAGACGCCGAGGACGAGGGACGTCACGACCAGGGCGACGAGATGGCTGGTCGGGGTGCGCTTCTCAGCTTGTTCCGTCACGCCCGGCTCTGGCATCCGCCGTCCCCCTCATGCGCGGTGCGCCCGCCCTGCGCCCCCTGTGTGCCCCGATCTCTGACAGCGTGGCACGGCACCCCACCGAGGGTGGGCGGAACCGGCGGGACGGTGTCGGACGGCTTGTCGTCAGCTGCGTTCGAGCAGTCGTTTGGCCGTCTGGAGGCTGGCGACCTCGCTGTCCATCGCGCTCTGGGCCGGCCGCGCCAGGGCGAGGGCCTTGAGTCCTTTGATCTCGGCCCTCAGGTGGAAGGTGACCTCGGTCTGCTCGCCCACGGACGTCAGGCGGAACTCGCCCTCGGGCCGGACCGGGCCGGCCACCACGCGGAACGCGTACCTGGTGGGCGGCTCGAAGGCGGTCACCTCCATGTCGGCAGGGAAGTCCGTGCCGCCCGGTCCCTTGACGACCTGGTGGATGCGCGCGCCCTCTCGCGGCTGTCCGGAGATCTCCTTGACCTGGGTTCGCCAAGAGGGGTCGTTGGAGGGGCTGCTGAAGAAGGCGAACACCTCGTCGATCGGACGGTCGATGACGACGGTGCGAGTTGCTTCGGCCATGACTGGCTCCTCCGGACGGCTCGTTCCCTGCGTCTCGTCCCAACTTCCGACGGCGGCTAGGGCTGGGGAGGGGCCATTGGTCCCCAGACGGGATGGGGCTGCCCTGAAGCCCCCGCTGATGCGGATGCTGTCGGCACCACGCGAATACCGGCGGTACTCAGTCATGCGCGGCCGGTGCTGAGAAGACCTCGCGACAAACATCACGCGGAGACATAGACGGCGTCTGTGCCCTCGGGCAGATTCGAACTGCCGACACCCGCTTTAGGAGTCGCATGAGGATGTGCAGCGCCTGGGTACATGAACCGAAATTGTGCGTGGATGCTTGTCATTCGCGTACGTCGCTCAGGGTCTCTTGGCGGCATGGTGTGCCACAACTGTGCCACGGGGTCCTGACGTCAATCGTGTTCCAAGCTTCCGCCATCGGCGTCGCGAGTCTGCTGGCCGCCATTAGCCGGGCTAGCCGCAAGGCTGGATCGCAGGCGCCCCGGTTCTCCGATTTTCAGCCACAGGCGAATCTTCAGGTCAACTCCGGGATCCAGGGCCACGTGCGACATCTCGTGCAACATAACCGGCCTCCTTGTCCCGAAGCACGCTCAGGCATCCCTGCGCCAGCTGCCAGGGCGTCATTGTCGATGATGGACGGCCGGTCGTCCGGCGCACTCATTGCGCTTGCCTGACGGAGTCTTGAACGTTTCTTGACCTGTGGGTGGCGTGAGGTGCCTAGCGTGTCGTCGTTTTCACGGTGCCGGCGGAAGGGTCCGGCGCTGTAGTTGAGTCCCCGATAGTGGTGTAGCGCGGTCGCCGTGATCGTCGGCGTGTTCGTCGTGGACGAGGAAGCGGCCACCGCGTGATCCTTCGAGTCA
>NZ_JBHUYG010000042.1:0-34656 GCF_042668795.1 Pedococcus sp. NPDC057267
AGGTGAGCAACGAACTGACCACCATCCAGGCGATCACCGCCTGAACTACAACGACGAAGGATCACCCGTCGTACACCACTCCCGAGGACTTGACCCGTCGCGGCGTGATGAGGGTGTTCGAGAGGGTCTGGCCCCGGACGTCGATTGTGCTGTGCAACTGCCATGATTGGGCTCGTGCGCGTATTGCTACTTGGTGGGACGGCGGAGGCACGCGACCTCGCGGCCCGTCTGGTCGGCCTCGGCATCCCGGTCACGTCCTCGCTGGCGGGCCGCGTCTCGCGTCCGCGGCTGCCGGAGGGCCAGGTGCGGATCGGGGGCTTCGGCGGTGCCGCCGGGCTGGCCGACCACGTCCGCGACCAGGGCGTCACGCACCTCGTCGACGCGACCCACCCGTTCGCGACGACCATGACCGAGCACGCCGTCGCGGCGGCGTCGGCGGCCGATGTCCCGCTCGTGCGGCTCGCGCGGCCCGGCTGGGGCGGGCGCGCCGACACCACCGACTGGCGCTGGTGCGCGTCGCTGGCGGAGGTGCGCCAGGTGGCCGGCGGGCTCGGCCGGCGCCCGTTCGTCTCCAGCGGCCGGCAGACGCTGCCGGCGTTCGCGTCGTGGGCCGACCGCGAGGTGCTGGTCCGGGTCGTCGAGCCGCTCGACGGTGACGTCCCGGAGGGCTGGACCGTGGTCGAGGACCGGGGGCCCTACGCCCTCGACGGCGAGCTGGAGCTGATGGCCCGGCACCGGGTCGACGTGCTTGTCACCAAGGACTCCGGCGGCGGCTACACCGCGGCCAAGCTCGACGCCGCGGCCCGGCTCGGCATACCGGTCGTGCTCCTCGCCCGCCCGGAGCCACCGGCCGGCCTCATCGCCGTGACGACGGTCGAGGACGTCCTGGGCGCGCTCGGCGTCGGCGCCGCAGCGCCGCGCGGCTGACCGCCCGGGCGCCGAGGAGCGCGCCGAGCGAGAGCAGGCCGATGCGGGTCTGCAGCCGAGAGGCCGGTGCGATGTCCGCCACCGTGACCGGTGGCCCGTCGCCCAGCCGCCCGCGGTCCTCGACCACCCCGGCGTAGCTGTTGCTGCCCCCGAGCGAGCGACCCAGCGCGGCCGCGAACGCCGCCTCCACCGGCCCGGCGTTGGGGCTGGGGTGCCTGCCGGCGTCGCGCCGGACGGTGGCCAGCACGCTGCGTGCCCCGTCGACCGAGCCGGTGGCGGCCGCGGTGGCGAGGACGGTGAGCCGCGCGGGCAGCCAGTTGGCAGCGTCGTCGACCCGCGCCGCCGCCCAGCCGAACCGCTCGTGGCGCGGCGTCCGGTGCCCGACCATGGCGTCGAGGGTGTTGATAGCGCGGTAGCCGACCAGGCCGGGCAGGCCGGCGACGGCCCCCCAGAACAGCGGCGCCACCACGGCGTCGGCGCCGTTCTCGGCCACCGACTCCACCGTGGCCCGGGCCAGCTCGTCGGCGTCCAGCGCAGACGGGTCACGGCCGACGAGGTTGCGCACGCGCAGCCGTGCGCCGTCGAGGTCCTCGGCCACCAGGAGGCCGGACATGGACTGCGCTTCCTTGGTCAGGGAGCGCCCGCCGAGCACCACCCACGTCACCGCCGCCACGACCGGCACCCGCGTCGCGGCCGGCAGCCGGTCGAGGAGCAGCCCGGCCCCCACGGCGCCGCCCACCAGGACCACCTCGTATGCCGTGCCGCGGGACCGCGACGAACCCCAGATCCGCTGCTCGAGACCGGCGGCGACCCGGCCGAAACCGGCGACCGGGTGGCCGCGGCGGGGGTCGCCGAGGAGGCGGTCGGCGGCATACCCCAGCGCGATCCCCAGCGCGACGCGGTCGCGGCTCACGGCGCCTTCACCGCGAGCACCTGGCCGGCCACGACGAGGTCGACGGCGTCGCAGGCTGCGGCCAGCCGCTGGTTGGCCAGGCCCAGCCAGTCGGCGAAGATCCGGCCCGAGCGGTGCGGCGGGACGAGGGTCAGCCCGACCTCGTTGCTCACGACGACCAGCTCGTGCGGGAAGCCGGCCACCGCCGTGGTGAGCTCGTCGACGAGGCGCTCGACCGCGGGCTCCCAGTCGCGACGCGGGGCCTCCCACACGGCCAGGGCGTCGAGGTGGGAAGTCAGCCACGTGCCGACGCAGTCGACGAGGGCCGGACCGGGTAGATCGGCGAGCACCGCCGGCAGGTCGGTGGACTCGCAGGTCGTCCACGTGGTGGGTCGCCTCTCCCGGTGCGCCGCGACGCGCTCGGCCCAGTCGGCGTCGTCGCGGGCCGGGCCGCAGGCGACGTAGGTGACCCCGGCCTGCGCGCGCAGCAACGACTCGGCGCGGGCCGACTTGCCCGAGCGCATGCCGCCCAGCACCAGCCGCCTCACGCCGCGCCCCCGGAGGCGAGGACGAGCAGGACGACGAAGAGGAAGAGCTCCACCGCGGCGCCGATGACATCGCCGGTGACCCCGCCGAGCACCGCGCGGCAGCGGCGCAGCAGCGCCTCGACGGCGGCCATGGCGAGGAGGACGGCGAGCGCCCCCTGCCACCAGTGCCCGCCGGCGAGGCCGGCCGCTCCCACGCACGCGAGGGTCGCCGCCACGACGACGAGGCCGACCACCGGTGCCGGCACCGAGCCGGCCACGACGACCCCGAGCCCGTCGGGGCGCGCCGCCGGCAGGCCGCGGCGTGCCGCGAGGGTGCAGGCGGTACGGGACACGAGGACCGCCGCACCGACGAGCAGCCAGCCGGTGCCCGCCACGGCCACCGCGCCGATGGTCGCGGCGTCGGCGAGCAGCAGCAGGCACAGGACCGCGGCGCCGACCGGTCCGGTGTCGCCGCGGCGCATCACCTCCAGCGCGCGCTCCCGGCTCCAGCCCGCGGCGAGCCCGTCGGCGGTGTCGGCCACGCCGTCCCAGTGCATGGCGCGGGTGGCCCAGCCGAGGGCGGCGCAGACCAGGGCGCCGACGACGAGGGCGGGCAGGTGCAGCGCCTGCGCGACGTATGCCGTCGCGCCGGCCACCACCGCGACGGGGAGGGCGGCGACCGGCGCCAGGGCCATGGCCCAGCCGGCCGCCCGCCGGTCGATGGCGGGCAGGGCGCCCACCGGCACCTGGGTCAGCGTGCCGACGGCCAGCCGCAGCCCGGTGAGAGGGGCGGGGCCGGACGACGGCAGCGGGTCGGCCGCGGTCACCCCCCGGCCCCCGGGTCGAGCAGGGCGTCGACGGTGGGCCCGATGACGGTGACCGCGGGTGCGCGCAGGTCGGCGGCGGCGACCGCGCGGGCCAGGGTGGCCACGGTGCCGCGGACGACCCGCTGCCCCGGCAGCCCGGCGTCGGACACGGCCGCCGCCGGGGTGTCCGGGTCGAGCCCGTGGCCGACGAGGGCAGTGGTGATGGGTTCGAGCGCCGCGACGCCCATGAGGACCACGATGGTCAGCCCGCTGGTCGCCAGGGCGGCCCAGTTCACCGTGCTGCGGGGGTCGTCGGGGCCGACGTGGCCGCTGACGACGGCATACCCCTGGGTGAGGTTGCGGTGCGTCACGGGCACCCCGGCCAGGGCCGGCGCGGCGACCGAGGACGTCACGCCGGGGACGACGCTGACGGGGACCCCCGCCCGCACGCACGCGTTCCACTCCTCGCCACCACGGCCGAAGACGAAGCCGTCGCCGCCCTTGAGCCGCACCACGGTCCGCCCACGTCGCGCCTGCTCGACGAGCACCTCGTTGATCCGCTCCTGCGGGGTGAACTCGCCACGCGGGATCTTGCCAACGTGGATCACCTCGGGTCGCGGCTCGAGCGCGTCGAGCAGGCCGATCGGGGCCAGCCGGTCGGTGACGACGACGTCGGCGGACTCCAGCGCGCGCAGGCCGGCGAGGGTGAGCAGGCCCGGGTCGCCGGGACCGCCGCCGACGAGGACGACGCTGCCGGTGCCCGCGGGCTCGGGCGCGGGTGCCGCGGGCGCCTCCGCGTGCGGGTCGGTGACGACGAGCGCGTATGCCGTGTGGTCCACGTCCGTGACCAGTCGCACGATCCGGCGCGAAGCGAGGTCGTCCAGGACGGGCGAGGGCACGGTCGGGGTCTCGACGTCCACCAGGGCGCCCCCGTCGGCGAGCGCGTGGACCAGCTCGGCGACGCGCGGTCCCGGTGAGCGCACCAGGCACCGTCGGTCGCGCAGCGGCAGGTCGATCCTCATGCGGACAGTCCTTCGGGGGTGGTCGTGGTGGAGCGGCGCACGGTGCGCAGGACGCCGGCCAGGGCCTGGAGGAAGGTCTCCGTCACACCGCGCTCGCGGACCGCGATCCGCACCCACGCCGCGGACAGGCCCGGGAACGTGTCGCCCCGGCGGACGGCGAACCCCTTGTCCCGCAACGCCTCCCGGACGCCGACGCCCGTCTCGACGAGGACGAACGGCGCCACCCCCCGCACGGGGCGCAGGCCCAGCCCCTCGAGCCCCCGCACGAGGTGGGCGCGGTCGGCTGCCGCCACCCGGGCCAGGTCGGCCGCCTCGTCGCGCGCGCCCGACGAGGCGGTCGCGACCATGACCTCCGCGGCCAGCGACGAGACGGACCAGGCCGTCTGCCGGCGTTCGAGCGCGGCCACGAGGCGAGGGTCGCCGACGACATAGCCGGCACGCAGCCCGGCCAGCCCCCATGTCTTGGTGAGCGAGCGCACGACGAGGGTGTCGGCGAGCTCGGGGCCGACGAGCGAGCCCGGCTGGCCGGGCACGGCGTCGAGGAAGGCCTCGTCGACGACGAGGGTGCGCCCGGGCCGGTGCAGCTCGCGCAGCACCGCGCCGGGCGTGAGCACGCCCGTGGGGTTGCAGGGGTTGCCGACCAGGACGAGGTCGGCGCGGGGGTCGACCGTCCCCGGGTCGAGGACGAAGCCGGTGTCGGCCCGCAGCACGTGCCGGTCGGGCACCCTGCCGGCCCGCCGCAGCGCGGCCTCCGGCTCGGTGAACTGTGGGTGCACGACGAGGGGGTGCCGCCCCTGGAGCGCCGTCGCGACGAGCGTGAACGCCTCCGCGGCGCCGTTGGTGGGCAGCACGCACTCGGGCCCCACGCCATGGTGCTCGGCGAGGGCCGCGCGGGCGGCGCGCGTGTCCGGGTAGGCCGCGAGCCGGGTCGAGGCCTCCCGGATCCGGTCCAGCAGCCACCCCGGGGGGCGCGGGAGCCGGACGTTCACGGCCAGGTCGACCAAGTCCGCCCCGTCGTCGCGGACCTCGGCGTCGCCGTGGTGCAGCAGCGGGTCGGGCCGGGGTGCCTCGGCCAGCTCGGTGACGCGGGAGGGGGTGCGGACCTGACCGGCGGTGCCGCCCGCGACCTCGGTCAGCGGGCCGCCGTGCGCCCCGAGACCGCGGTCGGTGCGACCGGCCGAGTCGGCGTGGGAGTGCACGGCCTGGGCGAAATGGGTTGCCAGCGAAGGGTTCCCGGCCCAGTGGGTGTGGAGGTATGACGCGTGCAGCGTGGGCCGTCCCGTCCCCGCGGGGTCGAGCGCGAAGCCGTCGGGAGCTCCCTCGACCGACCACGCGCCGGCGCCGAGGCCGGTCGGGTCGGTGCGGGTGCGGTGGAACTCGTGGGCGTGCACGGTGGTCCCGGCCGGGCCCAGGACCGAGTCGGTCGGCAGCGTCGCCACGGCATACCGCAGGGTAAGCCGGGGGTGCATCGCGGCGGTGGCGGGCACGGCGCCGACCATGGCGTGCTCGTCGAGCGACCGGGCGAGGTAGAGCAGCCCGGCGCACTCGGCCACGGTGGGTGTCCCGGCCCGCACGGCCTCGCCGACCGCGTGCAGCAGCCGCTGGTTGGTGCTGAGGGCAGCGGCGTGGGCCTCGGGGAACCCGCCGCCGAGGTAGATCCCGCTCGTCCCGGCGGGCAGCTCGGTGTCGTGGGCCGGGTCGAAGACGACCGGCTTGCAGCCGGCCGCCCGCAGCAGCTCCTCGGTCTCGGCATACCGGAACGTGAACGCCCGCCCGCCCGCGACCGCCACGACCGGCGCGGGCCACGCATTCGCCGACCCGGTGGTGGTCCCGGCCCGGACGACGTCGGGCGACCACGGCTCGACGTCGAGGTCCGGCGCCGACCTGGCCAGCTCGAGGACGGCGTCGACGTCGACGTGGCGGGCGGTCTGCTCGGCGAGCCGGGCGAGCGTGGCCGCGGCCTCCGGGCGTTCCGCCGCGGGGACCAGCCCCAGGTGGCGCGAGGGTGCGCTCACCCCCGCGTCGCGGGGCAGGACGCCGAGGACGGGCAGTCCACGCGCCTCCAGCGCACCCCGGACCTCATCGGCGTGCCGGGCGGACCCGGCCTTGTTGAGGACGATGCCGGCCACCTGGACGTCGGGATCGAACGCCCGCAGCCCCTCGACCAGTGCCGCGACCGTGCGGGAGGCGGAGGAGATGTCGACGACGACGAGGACCGGCGAGGCGGTCAGCCGGGCGACGTGCGCCGTCGAGGCGAACCCGTCGGCGCCGATGCGCCCGTCGAACAGCCCCATGACCCCCTCGATCACGGCCACGTCGGCGGCGGCCGGGGTCCGCGCACCGTGGACGAGCAGCGGCGCCACGAGGTCGGGCGAGGTCAGCCAGGGGTCGAGGTTGCGGCCCGGCCGCCCGGTGGCCAGCGCGTGGTAGCCGGGGTCGATGTAGTCGGGGCCGACCTTGGCCGGGGCCACGGCGAGCCCGCGCTCGACGAGGGCGGCCATCAACCCGACGGCGACGGTGGTCTTGCCCTGCCCGGAGGCCGGGGCCGCGACGACGAGGCGTGGCAGGGTCACCACGGCCGGGTCACCACTCGATGCCCTTCTGGCCCTTCTGTCCCTTGTCGAAGGGGTGGGCGATCTTGGTCATCTCGGTGGCGACGTCGGCGATCTCGAGCAGCCGCGGGTCGGGGTCGCGGCCGGTGATGACGACGTGCTGGTACCCGGGGCGGGTGCGCAGCGTCTCGACGACGTCCTCGACGTCGACCCAGCCCCACTTCACCACGTAGGTGAACTCGTCGAGGACGTAGAGGGTGTGCTCCTGCGCGGCGAGCCGGCGCTTGATCTCGGCCCAGCCCTCCCGGGCCGCCGCCGCGTGGTCCTCCTCGGTGCCCTCCTTGCGCGACCAGGACCAGCCCGAGCCCATCTTGTGCCACTCGATCGGGCCGCCCTGGCCGGTCGTCCGGTGCACGTCGTCGAGGGCCGTGAGGGCGGCCTGCTCGCCGATCCGCCACTTGGCCGACTTCACGAACTGGAACACCCCGATCGACCAGCCCTGGTTCCAGCCGCGCAGGGCCAGGCCGAAGGCGGCGGTCGACTTGCCCTTGCCGGCGCCGCTGTGGACGACGACGAGCGGGCTGGTCCGCCGCTGCCTCGTGGTGAGCCCGTCCTCGGCAGTGACGGGAACCTGTCCCTTGGCCATCAGGCGGCCCTCCGCTCTCGGACGACGTCGACCAGGCCCTGCGCCGCCACCTGCCCCAGCGGCAGGTGCTCGGCCCCCATGCGGGTCGCGAGCTCGCCGGCCAGGCCGAGCCGGAACCGGCCGGTCTCGCAGTCGACGACCACCGTCTCCAGCCCGGCCCCGCCCCAGCGGTCGGCGACCTGGCGGGCCCGGGCCAGTGCGTCGGTCCCGCTGGTGGCGCGGCCGTCGGTGACGAACACGACGAGCGGACGACGCTGGGGGTCGCGGATCCGCTCGAGCTCGAGCGTCCGCACAGCTGTGAGCAGCCCCTGGGCGAGCGGTGTGCGACCGCCGTGGGGCAGGTCGGCGAGGCACGCGGCCGCCGCCTCGACCGAGTGCGTGGGCGGCAGCGCGAGCGCCGCGCCCACGCCGCGGAAAGTGACCACCCCCACCCGGTCGCGTCGCTGGTACGCATCGGTGAGCAGGCTGAGCACCGCCGTCTTGACCTCGCCCATCCGCTGCCGCGCGCCCATCGAGCCGGAGGCGTCGACGACGAACAGCACGAGGTTGGACTCCCGCCCCTCGGTCACCGCGCGGCGCAGGTCGGCCGGCGTGACGATGACCCGCCCGGTCCGACCGCGCCGGGCCTGGTGCGGCGCCGCGGCGAGCAGCGTGGCCGGCAGATGGACCCGCGAGCTGCCCCGGCGGGTCGAGCCCACGGTCTGGCCCCACGTCGTCAGCGCCCGGCTGCGGCGGCCGGCGCTGCCGCGACCGATCCCGCGGACCTGCAGCGCGCGCACGCGGTAGGCCTCGCCTGCGGCCGCGACGGCCGTGGCCGACTCGGGCGCCCCCTGCCCGCTCGCCGGGTCCGGTGCGTCGTCGCCGTCGGCCTCCTCGTTCCCCGCGCCCTCGGGACGGTCCGCAGGGGTGTCGCCGCGGTCGCGCGCCTGCCCCTCCTGTCCCGGGCCCTCGGTCCGGGGACCCGCCGGTATGCCGTCGCCGTCGCCGTCGCCGGTGCCCGTGTCGGTGCCCGCGTCGGTGTCGTCGTCGTGCCGGTCGTCGGGGCCGTCCGGCCGCGCGCGCTCGGGCGGGGGCTCGGGCAGGTCGTCGTCGCCGAGCAGCCGGTCGAGCTGGTCCTCGTCGAGACCCGGGGTGTCGAACGGCTGGCGGCGGCGCCGGTGCGGCAGGGCGAGCCGGGCCGCCACCCGGATGTCCTCGCGGCGGACCTCCGCGCGCCCGGCCCACGCGGCGTGTGCGACCGCCGCCCGTGCGATGACGAGGTCGGCCCGCATGCCGTCGACCTCAAAGCCGGCGCAGACCGTGGCGATCTTGGTCAGCGCCCAGTCGGACAGCCGCACGTCGGCGAGGCGCGTGCGTGCCGCGGCGACCCGCTCGCGGAGCCGCTCCTGCTCCCCGGCATACGTCGTCGAGAACCCGGCCGGGTCGGTGTCGAAGGCGAGCCGGCGGCGCACGATCTCCATCCGCTCGGCGGGGTCGCGCGGCGCCGCCACGTCGACGGTGAGGCCGAACCGGTCGAGCAGCTGCGGGCGCAGCTCGCCCTCCTCGGGGTTCATCGTGCCGACGAGGACGACCCGGGCCGCGTGCGACACCGAGACGCCGTCGCGCTCGACGCTGTTGCGCCCCATGGCTGCGGCGTCGAGCAGCAGGTCGACGAGGTGGTCGTGCAGCAGGTTGACCTCGTCGACGTAGAGCAGGCCGCGGTTGGCCTGGGCGAGCAGTCCAGGCTCGAAGGCGGTCTCGCCGGCGCCGAGGGCGCGGCCGAGGTCGAGCGAGCCGGTCACGCGGTCCTCGGTCGCACCGACCGGCAGCTCGACCAGCCGCGCCGGGCGGCTCGTGGCCTCGGCGTCGTGCGGGTGTGGCCCGTCCGGGCAGGTGGGGTCGGGGTCGTGGGGGGCACAGCCGAACCGGCAGCCGGCGACGACCTCCTGCGCCGGGAGCACCTCGGCCAGCCCGCGCACCATGGTCGACTTCGCGGTGCCCTTCTCGCCGCGAACCAGGACACCGCCGACCTCGGGCGAGACGGTGGTGAGGACGAGGGCAAGGGCGAGGTCGTCGGCCCCGACGATCGCGGAGAACGGAAACTGGGTCACGCCGAGTCGAGCTCCTTCCGGCGAGAGACCGCGCTCGCCTCACGGGGACCCGGCGGGCATCGACCCGTCGGGGGACCCTCGCGACGTCCTGGCTCTCCCCTCGGGGGATCACAGTGGCGGGACCGCTCCGGACTCTCACCGGTATTCCTCGCGGGGACCGCCGCCATTGTGGCAGACGGTTCTGGCACCACCAGCACCCCCCATGGGCGGGTCCCGGTGGCGGAGGAGACCGTTCTACAGTGACGCCCGTGTTCGACGTGATCGACGTGGTGGGCCTCGGCGACGGGGGCCTGGAGGAACTGCCCGCACGCAGCCGCACCCTCATCCGGTCGGCCCGGGTCCTTGTGGGGGGTCGTCGCCACCTTGACCTCGTCCCGAACGTCCCCGGCCAGCAGCGCCACACCTGGCCCTCTCCCCTAGTCAAGGGCCTGCCCGTACTCCTCGCCGAGCTGGGCCTGACGGCGACGTATCCCGTGCCGCCCGCCTCGGGGCGGACCCCGGCCGGCGAATCGCGCGGCGGGGTCGTCGCGCTCGCCAGCGGCGACCCCTTGCGGTCGGGTATCGGCAGCACCTTGGTCCGGATGCTTGGCGCCGACCACGTTCGGATCCATCCCTGGCTGTCGTCCGACACGCTCGCCCGGGCGCGGATGGGCTGGTCTGCCGAAGAGTGCGAGGTCCTCACCGTCGTAGGGCGTAGCGTCGAGCAGCTGCGCGCACACCTGGACCCCGGCGCTCGTCTTGTCGTGCTCTGCTCCGACGGCTTGACCCCGGCCCGGGTGGCAGCCCTCCTCGTCGGGGAGGGTTGCGGGGAGTCCGCGCTGACCGCCTGGTGGCACCTCGGTGGGGTGGCGGAGGGGTCGCGACGAGCGCCCGCATACCGGTGGGGCGAGAATCCCACACCGGACCTCGTCGTGGTGTGCGTCGAGGTCGAGGCGGTCCAGGCCCGGCGCCGCGCCGCGCTCGGGACTGCCCCCGGCCTGCCCGAGGCGGCGTACGACAGCGACGGCCAGCTCACGAAGCGCGACGCCCGCGCCAGCGCGCTGGCCCACCTGCGCCCGCACCGCGGCGGCGTCCTGTGGGACCTCGGCGCCGGGACCGGCACGGTCGGCCTCGAGTGGGCCCGTGCGGCGGCGGGGGCGACCACCTTGGCGGTGGAGCGCAGGCCCGACCGTGCCGGACGCATCCGCTCCAACGCGTCCAGGCTCGGCGTCCCGGACCGGGTCGAGGTACTCGAGGCTGACGTGCTTGAGGCCGTCAGCGTGGACCGTCCCGGCCCCGACGCCGTCTTCATCGGGGGCGGGCTGACGCTCGAGCTATTGGCCGCGGCGTGGGTGCGCCTCGTCCCCGGTGGTCGGCTCGTCGCGCACGCGGTCACCCTCGAGGGCGAGCAGGTGCTCGTCGCCGCGTGGCGCCAGCACGGCGGCGACCTGACCCGGCTCGCCGTCGAGCACGCCGAGCCGCTCGGACGGCTCACCGGGTGGCGGCCGGCCCGCCCCATCGTCCAGTGGAGCGCCTGCAAGGAGGCCCCGTGACCGTCCACTTCATCGGTGCCGGGCCCGGCGCCGGGGACCTGCTGACGCTGAGGGCGGTGCGCCTGATCGCGCAGAGCCCAGTGTGCGTCTACGCAGGCACCTACCTGGACCGGGAGGTCCTGTCGCACGCGCCCGAGGGTGCCCAGCTGGTTGACAGCCAGCACCTCGACCTCGACCAGATCACCGAGGTCCTGGTGCGCGCGACCCGCGCAGGCATGGACGTCGCCCGGCTCTGCTCCGGGGACCCCTCGGTCTACTCGGCCGTCGCCGAGCAGGCCCGTCGACTCGACCGGGCCGGCATCCCGTGGGACGTTACGCCGGGAGTATCCGCGTATGCCGCCGCGGCGGCGCTCGTGGGGCGCGAGCTCACCGTTCCCGGGGTCGCCCAGAGCGTGGTGCTGACGCGGGCTCAGCGCGACTCCACCCACATGCCACCCGGGGAGGAGTTGGCCCGTTTCGCCGCCACCGGTGCGACCTTGGTCCTGCACCTGGCAATCCGACACACCCGCCGCCTGGCGGCTGAGCTGGCGGTCCACTACGGCCGCGACTGCCCCGTCGTCGTGGGCTCACAGGTGAGCCTGCCGGGCGAACTGGTTCTCCGAGGGACGCTGGCCGACATCGCCGACCAGGTGCAGGCCGCCGGGCTGCGCCAAGCCGCGGTCGTCATCGTGGGCTGGGCGCTGGACGCCCAGGGGTTCGTCGAGTCCCACCTCTACTCTGCGCGATGCCGCCCCACGTCGGGCTGACAGGCAGCCCCGCAGCGGCCGGTCGGCCTCACCCGGTCTGCTGGGAGGTGTCGGGCAGCCAGCGTTCCCCGACTTTCGCCAGGTGCCAGTACGCCACGGCCACCGACCAGGTGAGCGCGAACAACCCGACGACGACGAACCCCACGTTGCCCAGGCTCAGGCCGCTGACCCAGTCGGTCCAAGGATTGACCCAGCCCGCGCTGTCGTGCAGGACTCCGACCAGCTCGATGGTCCCAATGACGAACGCCACGGCGACCGACAGCCCCGTGATGGTGAGGTTGTAGAACACCTTGCGCACTGGATCCAGAAAGGCCCAGTCGTACGCAACGCTCATGAACAGCCCGTCGAGCGTATCGAGCAGACACATCCCAGCGGCGAACAGCAGGGGCAGGACGATGACCGCGTACCACGGCAGCCCGGAGGCGGCCCCCGTGCCGGCGAGGACGAGCAGCGCCACCTCGGTCGCGGTGTCGAAACCGAGCCCGAACAGCAGACCGACGAGGAACATCTGCCGCGGCTTGGTGATGGTGGCGTTGAGCCGGCCCAGAAGGCGCGCCAGCAGCCCGCGGGTGGCAAGGTGGTGCTCCAGCGCGGGCTCGTCGAGCTCGCCGTGCCGCATCGCGCGGAAGACCCGGAGGATGCCGACCAGTGCGACGAGGTTGAGCGCGGCAATGAGATACAAGAAGCCGCCCGAGACGCTCGTGCCGACCATCCCGAGGATGTGGCCCACCGGGTTGTCGTGGTTGGTCAGTGCAGTGACCGCGCGGGCTCCGGCGGCGACCAGAGCAGCCAGGAAGGCGACGGTCGCGGTGTGGCCCATCGCGAACCAGAAGCCGACGGACTGCGGGCGGCGGCCATCGCCGCGCAGCTTGCGCGTGGTGTTGTCGATCGCCGCGATGTGGTCGGCGTCGAAAGCGTGCCGGAGCCCGTAGGTGTAGGCCGTGAGGCCGAGGCCGACCCCGAAGACGGTGCTGCCGATGCGGTGGCGGGCCGGCTCGACGACGAACAGCAGCAGCCCGAAGGCGACGACGTGCAGCAGCAGCACGACCCCGAGGAGGGAGGCGGCCGCGCGGCGGTCGGCCCGGCTCCAGGTCGTGAGAAGCCGGTGCCAGCTGCGGGTGGTGTGATCCGTCGGGGCGGGGCGGGTCGTCACGGAACCTCCTGCGGGATCTCGCGTCCCGATCGTTGGGGCTGCTGACGACGGGAGGTCTGACTTCCAGCACTGGTGCTGGTCACAGTGGCGCGACCGCCCCGGGTTCTCACCGGGTTCTCCTCGCCGTCAGGGGGCGGGCAGGAACCTAGCAGCCCGACGGAGCGCGCGGGACACGGGGCGCGGCGGCGTTCCCGACGAACCGCGGCGTCCAGACCCGACCAGCACGCGTCACCCTTGTGCCCGCGGCGCCGACCATGACCAGGCACCCCATGTCCACCCGCTCAGGGTCGAACGAGCCCAGCGTGCCGACCCACAATCCCTGCTCGGCCCGGCCCACGTGCCGGGCGACGACGACGACGCGGTCAGGCCCGAGCTCCTCCAGCAGAGCCGCGCGGGCGTCGTGCAGCTGGTGCGGGCGGCTCGCCGAGCGCGGGTTGTACAACGCCATCGCCAGGTCGGCGCGGGCGCAGGCACGCAGCCGGTCGGCGACCACCGACCACGGCTTGAGCCGGTCCGACAGCGAGATGAGCGCGTGGTCGGCGCCCAGCACGGCCCCGGCCAGGGCGGCCGCCGCGTGCGCGGCCGTGATGCCGGGGACGACGTTCACCGGCACGTCGGCGTAGGCCTCACCGGCGTCCTCCGCTGCCTCAAAAACGGCGGCCGCCATGCCGAAGACCCCAGCGTCGCCGCCGGAGACGACCCCCACCCGACGGCCGGCCCGGGCGAGGTCGAGGGCCAGCCGGCCGCGGTCGACCTCGACCGTGTTCCCGCTGACATGCCGGGTGAGCCCCTCTCGCTGAGGAACCCGGGCAACGTAGGGCGCGTATCCGACGACGTCGTCGACCTCCGCGAGGACGGCGTTCGCCTCGGGGCTGAGCCACCGGCCCGGCCCCGGACCCAGCCCGACGACGTGCACGATGCCCCGCTTCGCCGACTCCGGCTGCTGCGGCGCGGACGTGACCCTGGACCCCTGAAGCGGCACGTGGTTTGCGCCTGCCCGTCCCGCGGCGTCGGCCCGTACGTCCACGCCCGGCACCACGATGATCGCCATGTAGGGCACCGTGCCTGGGTCCACCTCGGCCACCGGAAGGACCCGCTGGCCCGGGCGGCTGGCATTTTCGACGTAGACGGCGCGCTCGAGCAACCCGGCCTGGCGCAGCGCCTCGCGTACCGTCGCGAAGGTCCGGCCCAGCTTCATCACCACGGCGGCGTCGGTGTCGGCCAGCCGGCGCGCGAGCTCGGGGAGCGGCAGGGTCCCGGGCAGCACCGTGACGACGTCCTCGTGCCGGCTCAGGCCTGTGCCGACCGCGGCGCTCGCGGCCGCCATCGCGGTGATCCCGGGGACGACGGTGGTCGGGAACTCGTCACGCAGGGCGTCGTGGACGTACATGAACGAGCCGTAGAACAGCGGGTCGCCCTCGGCCAGGCAGACGACGCTGCGCCCGGCCGTCAGGTGGTCACGGAAGCGCTGCTCGCACTCGGTGTAGAACTCGGCCAGGGCGCCGTAGTAGCCGCCGGGGTGGTCGGTCGTGCCCGTGGTCACTGGGTAGACCAGTGGCTCCTCGATGGTGTCCACCCGGATGTGGGCGGCGGCGATCCTGCGCGCGGTCGAAGGGCGGTGGGCGGCGCGGTGGTACGCCACGACGTCGGCCGTGGCCACCAGCCGAGCGGTCCGCAAGGTGATGAGCCCGGGGTCGCCGGGGCCGACGCCGACGCCGTAGAGGTGGCCGGGTCGGGCGTCGTCCGGAGCGGGTCGGCGCGCGGTTTCCGCAGCCGGGTGCTCGGCGCTCATGCCAGTTCGTCCGGAGTGGCGACGGCGTTGACGGCGGCGGCCGCCATGGCCGAACCGCCGCGCCGTCCGTGGACGACGAGCCAGGGCACGACCGAACCGTCGGCGAGTCGGTGGGCGGCGAGCGCGTCCTTGGACTCGGCCGACCCGACGAAGCCGACGGGCAGACCGATGATCGCCGCCGGCCGCGGGCCGCCGTCGTGCAACATTTCGAGCAGGTGGTACAGCGCGGTCGGTGCGTTGCCGATGGCGACCACGGCGCCCTCGAGGTGCGGCCTCCAGAGCGAGACTGCCGCGGCCGCGCGGGTCGTCGACCACCTCTCGGCCAGCGCCGGTACCCGCTCGTCGCGCAGCGTGCACACGACGGCATTGTCGGCGGGTAGTCGGCGCCTGGTGATCCCCGAGGCGAGCATGAGCGAGTCGGTGACGACGGGCGCGCCGTGCAGGAGCGCCGCGTGGGCGGACGCCACGACCTCCGGGTGTAGCGCGAGGTGGCGCAGTACGTCGACGTCGCCTGCCGCGTGCGCGATCCGGGTCGCCACGGTGAGCTCGTGACCCGACCAGGCCGGTATCCCGTCGCGGCCGAGCATGCCCGTGACCTCGCTGCGGATCATCGCGAACGAGCGGCGGTATATCTCCTGGCCGTCAGTGAGGTAGTGGTAACGCCGGCTCGGCGGCCGGTCGGGGAGAAGCTCAGGCACCGATACCCCCCGCAGCCGCCAGTACGGCGGAGAGGTCCTGCGGCGCGACCAGGCCCACGTGGTCGCAGGCCGGTTCACCGCAACGGCGATCGCAGCCGACGACGTGGACGACCGGTCCGTCGGGCGGCAGTTGGGCCGCCGCGGCCGCCGCGAGCTCGAGCGTCGGGATCGCTGTGCGCCGGCAGGCGGGCGCACCGACGCACGCCGAGACCCTGGCCCACGCCGAGCCGGGCTGAGTGACCAAGCCGGCGGCAGCGAGCTGCCCGGCGCACGAGGCCCCGTCGCGCACCACAACGGACCGCCACGGGGTGAGCACCAACTCGTCAGCCGCCTGCGTCAGGGCGGCCGTGTGCTCGGGGCGCAGCATGCCGAGCGGGACCGCGACGACGAGGTCTCGCCCGAGGGGCCCGGGCCGCAGCGGCGGCACTGTCGGCGCAACCCAGGGCACGGTGCCGGCGAACACCGCGGAGTCGCCCGGGACGTCGCGAACGTTCCAGGTGGTGTCCCCGGCCCGGGTCTCGAGGAAGGTGCGGGCACGCGCGACGGCGGTGGGCACGGCCAGGTCGCGAGCGACCCTGAGCGCTCGCGAGCCGACGAGGACCAGAGCGCGGTCTGCGTCGAGGGGCTGCACAGCGAGGTCCCACTGTTCGGCGAGGATGCTGCCCGGGCGCGGGACGCCCCCCGCCGCGGGTGGCCCGGCGACCGCCCAGAGGAACCGACCGGGCAGGTCGGCCAGCGCCGGGTCGGCGCAGATGGCCGCGTCGAGCTCGTGGACGGTGCGGGCGACGTCCTGCCCCACCGGGTCCGCGAGGATCGTCCGGGCGCGTTCGTGGGTTGGCGATGGCAGCAGTCCCAGCGCAGACACCGCTTCGACCAGCTCGTCCGGCACCACCTCGGGTAGGGCACGCAGCTGTAGGTTGCCGCGCGAGGTCAGCTGGACCACCGGCGCGCCGTGCCGCACGGCGAGGTCCATCACCGACGACAGCGTCGCCGAGGCGATGCGCCCGCCTGGCACTCGCAGGCGCACCAGGGCGCCGTCTCCGGATGCGAACGCCGACAGGACCCCTGGGCAGCGGTCGACGCCGGTTCGGGTGATCACGGGACCAAGGGTATGCGTCGCCGTCCGGCGCGGGCGGGGTGGCTATGCTGACGCCCGGTACACGGAGTGGAACCCGGTGCAAGTCCGGGGCGGTCCCGCCACTGTGACCCCGACGACTGCCACGACCGGTCGGGGAAGCCAGGAACGCGACGTGAGCTGCCGCCCGGGGTACCCCGGGACGGCCCGCGTGAGACGCCCGGGGCGCGGACCCCGGCCAAGGAGCACAGGTGCCCCGCATCGCCCTGCTGTCCACCTCCGACACCGACCTGCTCAGCGCCCGCGCGAGCGGCGCCGACTTCCTCCTCGCAAACCCATCGCGGCCACAGCACGTCGACCTCACCGACCAGCTGGCGCGTGCCGACGTCGTCGTGGCCCGAATCCTGGGGGGCCCGCAGGACCTGTGCTCCGGCTTCCGCGGGATCGCCGAGACCGGAGTCCCCCTTGTCGTGCTCGGGGGCGAGCAGGCACCCAACGCGGCGCTGATGGAGCTGTCGCGCCACGTCCCCGCTGGGGTCGTGCACGAGGCCCACCGCTACCTCGCCCAAGGCGGCCCGGACAACCTTCGCCACCTGCACGCCTTCCTTTCCGACACCCTGCTCATGACCGGCCAGGGCTTCGAGCCTCCGGCTGAGCTACCCGTCTGGGGAGTGCTCGACCGGCCCGAGGTCGACCCGGCGACACCGCCCGCCGTGAGCGTCGAGCTGGGCGTTCAGGGCGCGGTGCGACCGCGCGTCGGCGTGCTGTTCTACCGGGCCCAGCAGGCGGCGGGCAACACGGCCTACGCGCACGCCCTGTGCGACGCGATCGACGCGGCCGGCGGAGTCGGGGTCCCGGTCTTCGCGGCGTCGCTGCGTGACGCGCCCTCGGACCTGCTCGAGCGCCTGGGCACCCTCGACGCCCTCGTCACCACGGTCCTGGCTGCCGGCGGCACCCGCCCGGCCCAGGCACAGGCGGGTGGCGAGGACGATGCATGGGACGTGCAGGCGCTCGCCGCACTCGACATCCCGATCCTTCAAGGGCTGTGCCTGACCTGGAGCCGCTCCGAGTGGGCGGAGTCGCCCGAGGGGATGTCACCACTCGACGTCGCAACCCAGGTCGCCGTGCCGGAGTTCGACGGGCGGATCATCACGGTCGCCTTCTCCTTCAAGGAGATCGACGGCGACGGGCTCCCGCGCTATGTCGCGGACCCGGAACGCTGCGCGAGGGTCGCAAAGATCGCAGTCAACCACGGGCGGCTGAGACACGTTCCCACGGCGCATCGCCGGGTTGCGGTGGTCCTGTCGGCCTACCCGACCAAGCATGCGCGCATCGGCAATGCCGTGGGGCTGGACACACCCGTCTCCACCGTGCGGCTGCTGCGCGCCATGGCGGACGCCGGGTACGACCTCGGCACACCCGGTGCGATCCCCGGGCTGCACGCCGTGGAACCGGTCGAGGGCGAGGCCCCCGACACCACTGCCGGCAACGCCTTCATCCACGCGCTCATTGCCGCCGGGGGCCAGGATCCCGACTGGCTCACGCAGGAGCAGGTCGAGGGCTTCCACGTGCGGATTCCCGCTTCGACGTATGCCGGATGGTTCGAGCAGCTCCCCCACGACCTGCGCGCCGCGATGATCGCACACTGGGGCGAGGCCCCCGGGAGCCTCTACGTCGATGACAGCGCTGCAGAGCCCGAGATCGCCTGCGCCGCAATGGTGTCCGGAAACGTCGTGGTGCTCGTGCAGCCCCCGCGTGGCTTCGGCGAGAACCCGATCGCCATTTACCACGACCCCGACCTACCTCCGTCCCACCACTACGTCGCGACGTACCGCTGGATCGAGGAGGAGTTCGGCGCGCACGCTGTCGTGCACGTCGGCAAGCACGGCAACCTCGAGTGGCTTCCCGGGAAGAACCTCGCGCTCTCGCCCTCGTGCGGCAGCGACGCAGCCCTGGGCTCGCTGCCGCTCATCTACCCCTTCCTGGTCAACGACCCTGGTGAGGGCAGCCAGGCCAAGCGACGCGCGCACGCGACGATCGTCGACCACCTCGTGCCCCCGATGGCGCGTGCGGAGACCTACGGCGACGTCGCGAGGCTGGAGCAGCTCCTCGACGAGTACGGCAACGTCTCGGCGATGGACCCCGCCAAGGCGCCTGCCCTTCAGGGCGAGATCTGGACTCTCCTGACCGCCGCGCGGATGGACCAGGACCTTGGCCTCACGGACCGGCCGGACGAGGACCGGTTCGACGACCTGGTGGGGCAGATCGACTACCACCTCTGCGCCATCAAGGACGTGCAGATCCGGGACGGACTGCACGTCCTGGGCCAGGCGCCGCAGGGGGAAGCCCTGGTCAACCTCGTTCTTGCGATCCTGCGGGCCGGTCAGGTGTTCGGCGGCCGCGACGCCGCTGTCCCCGGCCTGCGCACGGCCTTGGGGCTCGCCGAGGAGTCCTCGACGGCGCGCACCGACGAGGTGGAGGCGTTGGCCCGAGAGCTCGTGGTCCGGGTGGCGGCCGCCGGGTGGTCGGCCGATGCGGTCAAGGGGGCGGTGGCCGACGTGTTGCCAGACCCGACGGGCGCGCCCAACCCGTCCGGGTCGCAGGTCGACCGCGCGGGTGTGGTGGCTTCCCTGCGGTTCGCCTGCGAGGAGGTGGTGCCCCGGCTGGCGGCGACCACCCGTGAGATGTCGACGGTGCTGCACGCCCTCGACGGCGGGTACGTCCCCGCGGGTCCCTCCGGCTCGCCACTGCGCGGGCTGGTCAACGTGCTCCCAACCGGCCGCAACTTCTACTCGGTCGATCCCAAGGCGATACCCTCGCGACTCGCCTTCCAGACGGGCACGGCGATGGCCGACTCGCTTGTCGAGCGCTACCGCGAGGAGACGGGCGCCCACCCCGAGTCGGTGGGCCTGTCGGTCTGGGGAACTTCGGCGATGCGGACGTCAGGTGACGACGTGGGCGAGGTACTCGCGCTGCTCGGCGTGCTGCCCGTATGGGACGCCCAGTCGCGGCGCGTCACCGGCCTGGAGACCTTGTCGCTGCAGGAGCTGGGGCGCCCGCGAATCGACGTGACCGTCCGGATCTCGGGCTTCTTCCGGGACGCGTTTCCCCACGTCATCGCCTTGCTCGACGACGCCTTTGAGCTCGTCGCCGCCCTGGACGAGCCGGATGAGCAGAACTTCATCCGCAAGCACGCGCGTGCCGATCTCGCCAGTCACGGTGACGAACGGCGTTCGCGCACCAGGATCTTCGGCTCCAAGCCCGGGGCGTACGGCGCCGGCATCCTGCAGGCGGTCGAGTCCGGCACCTGGCGCGACGGGGCCGACCTCGCCGAGGTCTACACCCAGTGGGGGGGGTTCGCCTACGGCCGCAACCTGGACGGCGTCCCTGCCCGCGACGACATGGAGCGGAACTACCGGCGCATCCAGGTGGCGGCGAAAAACGTCGACAACCGCGAGTCGGACATCCTCGATTCCGACGACTACTTCCAGTACCACGGCGGCATGGTGGCAACGGTGAGCGCGCTCACCGGCACCGAGCCGCGCGCCTACGTCGGCGACTCCACCTCGCCGGACGCCGTTCGAACCCGAACCCTGCAGGAGGAGACGAACCGCATCTTCCGGGCCCGAGTCGTCAACCCCCGCTGGATCGGCGCGATGCAGCGGCACGGCTACAAGGGCGCTTTCGAGCTGGCCGCCACCGTCGACTACCTGTTCGGCTTCGACGCCACCGCCGGGGTCGTCCCCGACTGGATGTACGAGTCGCTGGCACGCGAGTACGTCCTGGACAAGACGAATCAGGACTTCATGCGGCGCGCCAACCCGTGGGCGCTGCACGGCATCGTCGAGAAGCTGTCAGAGGCGGCCGAGCGCGGCCTGTGGGAGCAGCCCGACCCCGAGCTGCTGGCGGCGATGCAGCAGGTCTACCTCGACGTCGAGGGCGACCTCGAGGAGTGAGCACCTCGGACGACTCCTCCCGCTTCGCCCGGCCGGTGCCGCTGATCGGGGACACCTCGAGCGCGCGCGAACGCCGCGAGGACCCGACCGGCTGGGCCATGGGCCGAGCCGTCACCGACGCCCTCGCGCAGGTGGTTGCCGGGCGGCGCGACATCCGGCGGTTCCGGCCGGATGCCGTGCCGGACGACCTCGTGCGGACCGTCGTCGCGGCCGGCCACAGCGGCCCCAGCGTCGGCCACAGCCAGCCGTGGCGGTTCGTCGTCGTGCGCTCGGCGCAAACCCGGGACCGCGCGGCGCACCTGGCCGACCGGGCCCGGCTCGCGCAAGCCGAGCACCTCACCTCGGACCGGGCCAACCGGCTGCTCGACCTCAAGCTCGAGGGCCTGCGCGAGGCGCCGGTCGGGATCGTCGTGGCCTGCGACCGGCGCACCCCGGCCCTCGGGGTGCTCGGCCGCGCCACCTTCCCCGACGCCGACCTGTGGTCGTGCGCCTGCGCGATCGAGAACATGTGGCTCACCGCCCGGGCGCACGGCCTTGGCATGGGTTGGGTGACTTTGTTCGACCCGGCCGACCTCGCCGACCTGCTGCACCTGCCTGACGGGGTCGAGACGCTCGGGTGGCTTTGCCTCGGCTGGCCCGACGAACGCCCGCCCGCGCCGGGCTTGGAACGCGTGGCCTGGTCCTCGCGTACCCCGCTGGACGAGGTGCTGCTGCGCGAGCGGTGGCCGTCCAGCGACGGCGGGGCCCAGCCCGCACCTCCGCCCTCGCACCTCAGAGGCCCGTCTGGCGCTCGCCTCGTGGGTGCCACCGACGCCGCTGACGAGCTGCTCTCGCCGCCGGAGTCCCTGGGCGTCCTCGACCGGGCGATCTCGCGGGTCGAGTCGCTCGGGTCCCGGCCGGTGGTCGGCGGCACCCTGGTCCTCGTCGCCGCCGACCACCCCGTCGCCGCGCTCGGGGTGAGCGCGTACGCCGGCCACGTCACCCGCGACGTCGTCACGGCGGCAGTCGCCGGGATCTCGATGGGGTCCTCCGCCGCGACCGCCGCCGGCCTGTCGAGCGTGGTCGTCGACGCCGGGGTCGACGGGCCGGCCGTCACGGGCGCAGTCCCAGTCCGGCCCACCGGACCCCGTGGCGACCTCGTCACCGCCGACGGGCTCACCGCCGAGGACGTGCGCGCGCTCGTCGCCGCCGGGGAGCGTCTCGGCCGTGAGGTGGGTGCCACCGGCCTAGTGGCCCTTGGCGAGGTCGGGGTGGGCAACACCACGGTCGCGGCGGCGCTCACCAGCGCGCTGCTCGGCCTCGACCCGGGCGAGACCGTGGGCCTGGGCGCCGCGTCGGACCGGGCGATCCTCGAGCGCAAGCGCGACGTGGTGGCCCGGGCGCTCGACCGGGTCGCGCCCACCCTCGACTCTGCGAGGACCCCGGGCGACCGGGCGCTGGCGGCTCTCGGCGGGCTCGGCGGTGGCGAGGTCGCGGTCCTGACGGGGGTGGTGCTCGGCGCCGTCGCTGTCGGTGCCCCGGTCGTCCTCGACGGCCTCTGCGCGAGCCTGCCGGCCCTCGTGGCCGTGCGGATCGAGCCGGCGGTCCAGGCGCACCTCCTCGCCGGCCAGGTGTCGCGCGAGCGGGGCCACGCCGCCGTGCTGCGCGAGCTCGGGCTCGAACCCCTGCTTTCGCTGCGGCTGCGCTCCGGCGAGGGTGTCGGCGCGTGCCTCGGCGCCTCGCTCGTGCTCCAGGGCCTGGCCGTGCGGCGCACCGTGGCGCGCACCGGCGCGGCGACCCTGGCCGGCCCGTCGGGTCAGTCCGCCGACAGCGTGTAGACGTCCATCAGCCACCCGTGCTGCTCACGCAGCCGGGCGCGCAGCTCGACGACCTCCTCGATCACCTCGGCCAGCGGCCCGGCACGCAGCTCCTGCTGCGGCAGTCCGACGTATGCCCCCCAGCGCAGCACCAGCTCCGGCGCCTCGGCGGCCAGCTCGCGGCAGGTGAGGTGGCCGTCGAGCATGACGACGAGCGTGCCGAGGTGGAGGCCGGCGGCGCGGGCCGCGCGCCACTCGCCCACGAGCCGGCGCCCGGTCGTGACGTGGACCGGGGCGCCCACGGCGTGCAGGACCACCCCGTGCGCCGCCGCGAGCGCCTGGAACGCCGAGACCCCCGGGACGACGGTGACCTCGAGATCGACCAGGCGCGAGATCGCGTCGACGACCCGGATCGTGCTGTCGTAGAAGGCCGGGTCACCCCAGACCAGGAACCCGACGACGGCTCCCGGAGGCAGGCCGGCGACGATGCCGGCATAGGTGCTCGCCCGTGCCGCGTGCCAGTCGCGGACCCCCGCCTCGTACGCCGCGGTGCCACGTGGCGCGTCCGGCCCGCGCTCGGGGTCGGGAACGGTCACAAAGCGGTAGGGGTGAGTGGGGTCGATGAACCGGTCGCAGATGGCCCGGCGCAGGGCGACGAGCTCGTCAGTGGCCTCGCCCTTGTCGGCCACCAGGAACACGTCGACCTCGTTGAGCGCGGTGACGGCCTGCTGGGTGAGGTACTCGGGAGAGCCGGCGCCGATGCCGACGAGGTGGACGCGGCGGGCCGTCATCGGGCCCTCGCGAGGTCGAGGAGCGCGTCGAGGTCGAGGTGCTCGGTGACGGCGTCGGCGAGGGCGTCGACCATTGCCTCGCGGCGAGCGGCGAACGGGCGGGCGTCTGGGGCCGCGCGCCACGGCGACCCGGTGGCGTGCGCCACCTCGGTGAGCAGGGCGCGGCGGAACCCGTCGCACTCCAGCGTCCCGTGCCAGATCGTGCCATAGGTGCTGCCCGCCCGGGTCCCGCCGGGGAAACTGGGCTCGGCGGTGACGACGCCGTGGTGGATCTCGTACCCGGCGACGTCGTGGCCCTGCCACGCCCCGGTCGGGCGGCCTAGGACCTTGTCGGGGCCGAACACGGTGGTGGCCGGAAGCGCCCCGAGCCCATCCACGACCCCCACGCCGGACTCGACCGTGTCCACGATCCGGGTACCGAGCATCTCGTAGCCCCCGCACACACCCAGGACGGGACGCTGCGCCCGGACCCGCTCCAGGACCACGCCGGCGAGCCCCCGCTGGCGCAGCCAGGCCAGGTCCGAGACCGTCGAGCGGGACCCCGGCAGGACCAGCAGGTCGGCATCGCGGCATACCGAGGTGTCCGTCGTGACCCGCACCTCGACGCCGGGCTCGGCGGCGAGGGCGTCCACGTCGGTGGCGTTCGAGGCGCGCGGAAACCGAACGACGGCGACCCGCAGGGATGGGGTCGTGCCGTCACCGGGGACCCATCGGGCCGTCGACAGCGCGTCCTCAGAGTCGAGCCACACATCCTCCAGCCAGGGCAGCGTGCCCAACCACGGCATACCCGTGCGCTCGCTCACTACGGCCAGTCCCGGCGCAAGGACGTCCTCATCCCCTCGGAACTTGTTGACGACGTAGCCCGCCATCAGCACCCGGTCCTGCGGCTCGAGCAGCTCCCACGTGCCGACGAGGGCCGCCAGTGCGCCCCCGCGGTCGATGTCCGCGACGACCAGCGTGGGCAGTCCGAACCTGCGCGCGAGGCCCATGTTCGTGTAGTCGCCGGCGCGCAGGTTGACCTCGGCGGGCGACCCGGCGCCCTCGCAGACGACCAGGTGGTGGCTCCCGGCCAGCTCCTCGAAGGCGGCGTATGCAGCCTCGGCGAGGTGCCGGCGGCCAGTGGCGTACTCGCCGGCCTGCAGCTCGCCGGCCGGTCGTCCGCGGACGACGACGAACGCGCGGCGGTCCGAACCGGGCTTGAGCAGCACCGGGTTCATCAGGCTGGAGGCCTCGACCTGCGCGGCCTGCGCCTGGAGCCACTGTGCCCGGCCGATCTCGCTGCCGTCGGCGCAGACCATCGAGTTGTTCGACATGTTCTGGCTCTTGAACGGGACCACGTCGACCCCTGCGCGAGCCCAGGCCCGGCACAGGCCGGTGACCACGAGCGACTTGCCTGCGTCCGAGCTGGTGCCGCACACCAGGAGCCCACTCACGGCGGTCACGATAGCCGGGTGTCATCGGGCCGGGGCGCGGCCCCTCTACCCTGAGCCAGTGCTCCCCTCGCGCCGCCCCGACGAGGTCGTTGTCCACCTCGTCCGCCACGGCCAGTCCGAGTGGAACGTCCAGGGCCGACTCCAGGGTCAGAGCCCAGCGCCCGGGCTCACCCCGCTCGGCAGGGAGCAGGCGCGGTCTGCCGCCGAGCTGCTGGCCCGCCGGGTCAACGGCCCGGTCGCGCTCGTGAGCAGCGACCTCACGCGGGCACGGGAGACCGCCGAGACGGTGGCCGCTCGGCTCGGTGTCGCCACACGGATCGATCGGGGACTACGGGAACAGGGGCTCGGGACCTTGGAGGGGCGCCTCACCCGCGAGCTGCGTCCGGAGCCGACCCCGGACGGCGTGGACGTCGGAGACGTGCGGTGGGGCGGCGGCGAGAGCCTGCGCGACGTCCACGAGCGGGTGTGCGACCTGCTCCACCGGCTGCTGCCGACCGCGCCGCAGCACCTCGTCCTCATCTCTCACGGCGACACCATCCGGGTCCTGCGCGCCGCGCTTGCCGGCTCCGACCACCACGCCCTCGACTGGTCAACCGCGATCGGGAACGGCTGGGTCCGCTCGGTCGCGGTCGGTCGATCGGCGTGGAGCGCCAGGAGTTGAAGCGGGTAAGCCTCCAAGCACCGACGTGGCAGCCCGACCGTGGTGAGGCTGGAGGGGACTCCGCATTCCGGCGCGATGTTCTCTCTGCGCAAGGGTGCGGGATGCCCGGCCCGGAACACGGCCCGTTGGCTGGGGCGACGGCATGAGACGGCACTTGCGGGAGCAGGTAGCCGTGTGGCTAGGGTGGGACCGACCTTCACGGGAGTCCGGCGTACCGGGCTGAGAGGGGGCTGACACGGCCCCGACCGTCCACACCTGATCCGGATCATGCCGGCGCAGGGAGCCAGGAGTCCGATGTCTGCTACTTCGTTCGAGCCGGCGCGATACACCCCGTCGGATGCCGCCGTGGTGCCCCGGTTGCACGTGCTCACGGACACCCGCGATGGACGCGACCCCCTTCCTTGCGTGGCAGGCGCTCTGCAGGCGGCACACACAGTCGGCGCCTCGATCGCGGTGCAGGTGCGGCACAAGTCAGCGACAGACCGCGAACTGTTCCAGCTGACGCGTCGTGTCGTTGCGATGGTCGCCGAGACAGGGCCCCCACGGTGCTGGGTGGTCGTCGACGACCGCGTGGACGTGGCGTTGGCGGCGGGCGCGCACGGTGTTCATCTGGGCGCCCACGACCTGCCCGTCGACGTGGCGCGACACCTCGCCGCCGACCGTCTCCGTGTCGGCGGCACGGCCCGAGACCCGGCGGGGGCGAGGGTGCTCGTCGACTCGGGAGTCGCGTACCTCGGCGTCGGTCCGTGCTTCGAGACGAGAACCAAGCGCGGACTTCCGGCTCCGCTGGGCGTGCAGCGGCTGGGCGAGGTCGCGCGGGCCGCCAGCGTGCCGGTGGTCGCGATCGGGGGCGTGGACGCGGGGCGTGCCGCGGCCCTGGTCCGCGCGGGCGCCCACGGCGTCGCCGTGGTCTCGGCGGTGTCCGAGGCTGCCGATCCCCAGGCGGCCACTGCCCGTCTCCTGGAGGCGGTGGCGGTATGCCCGTGACCCGGGTGGCCGTCGTCGGCGGCGGCGTGGTGGGCCTGAGCTGCGCGTGGTGGCTCGCGCGCAGCGGGTGCTCTGTCGACGTCGTGGACCCCGCACCGGGACAGGGCGCCTCGCACGCCGCCGCCGGCATGCTCGCGCCGCTCAGCGAGCTGGTGCCGACCGAGGACCACGTGCTGCGCTTCGGCCTGCACTCGCTGCAGCTGTGGCCGGCCTTCGGGGAGGCCCTGGAGGCGGACTCGGGGTCGGGGATCGGCCTGCGACCCCGCGGCACGCTCCTGGTCGCCCACGACGCGGGGGACGCCGAGGAGCTCCAGCGGTTTGCGACCCTCCTGGCCCGGGACGGGTTCGAGGCCACCTCCCTGGGGTCCAGGGCCGTCCGGGACCTGGAGCCTGCGTTGTCACCGCGCGTCGTGTCCGGGCTGCACCTGCGTGGGGAGCAGAGCGTGGACAACCGCGCCGTCGTGCGGGCCCTGATGTCCGCGTGCGCCCGGACCGGTGCCCGCGTGCACCGGAACGCCGGGTCGCTGGCGCTGGACGGTGACCGGGTCGTCGGGGTGCGGACCAGGAGTGGGCTCGTCCCCGCCGAGCACGTCGTCGTCGCGGCCGGTCACCGCACCGACGAGGTCCTCGCCACCGCCGGGCTGGACGAGGGTCGGCGCCTGGTCCGTTCCGTGAAGGGACAGATCCTGCGGCTCGGCGGCCCGCCCGGCCTGCTGCGCCACACCGTCCGGGCCCGGGTTGCGGGCGAGCAGGTCTACCTCGTCCCGCGCGACAGCGGGGAGGTCGTCGTCGGGGCCACCAGCGAGGACGTCGGGGACGACACCCGACTCACCGCCGAGGGCATCCACCGGCTCCTGCAGGCGGCACTGACGGTGGTGCCCGGCCTCGCGGACCACGAGCTCTCCGACGCCGTCGCCCGCCTGCGTCCCGCCACACTCGACAACGGCCCCGTGATCGGCCCCACCACCACACCGGGGCTGCTCCTGGCCACCGGTCACTTCCGCGGCGGGGTCCTCATGGCGCCCGCGACAGCACAGGCGGTCACCGCCCTCGTGCAGGGAGCGACGACCAGTCCCCTGGTCGAGGAGCTGGCGCCGGCGCGGTTCGGCTGGCCCGCACCTGCAGCGCCCAGGTACGCACCCACTCTGGACCAATCGTGACCCTCGACGTCACCGCCGCCCCCGTCCCCGACTCCGAGGCCACCCCATGACCTTCACGCTCAACGGAAACCCGGCCGACCTGCCAGCGGGGACCACCCTCGCCGACATCGTCACGCAGCTCGGCCTGCCCGGCCGGGGCATCGCCCTCGCACTGGACGGCGAGGTCGTCGCGCGCTCCGCCTGGTCGCAGACGGTGGTCCCGGAGCGGGGACGCGTCGACATCGTCACCGCCATGCAGGGAGGCTGAGATGACTGTGGACAGCACCAGCCCCGCCGCCTCGGGTACGGCACACCCGGCACCGGCCGAGGATGCCCTGGTCATCGCCGGGCAGGCCCTCGACGGACGGCTGCTGCTCGGCACCGGCGGCGCCAGCAGCCTGACCGTGGTCGAGCAGATCATCCGGGAGTCGGCGGCGTCAGTGGTCACCGTCGCCATGCGCCGGGTCCCCGCCAGCGGAGCTGGCGGTCTCGTGGACGTCCTGCGTCGCACCGGGGTCCGGATCCTGCCGAACACGGCCGGCTGCTTCACGGCCCGCGAGGCCGTCCTCACGGCCCGGCTCGGCCGGGAAGCCCTGGAGACGGACTGGGTCAAGCTCGAGGTGATCGGGGACGACCGCACGCTGCTGCCCGACGGTCTGGAGCTGCTGGACGCCGCGGAGCAGCTGGTCGCCGACGGCTTCACGGTCCTCCCGTACACGACCGACGACCCCGTCCTGGCCGCCCGGCTGGCTGACACCGGCTGCGCGGCGGTGATGCCGCTCGGCTCACCGATCGGCAGCGGCCTGGGCATCCGGAACCCGCACGCGATCGAGCTGGTGCGCGCGGCCGTCGACGTGCCCGTCATCCTTGACGCCGGCATCGGCACCGCTTCTGACGCCGCCCTCGCGATGGAGCTCGGGTGCGACGCGGTCCTGGTCGCGAGCGCCGTCACTCGGGCGCACGACCCCGTCGCGATGGCGCGGGCGATGAGGTATGCCGTGAACGCCGGCCGGCAGGCGCGGCGGGCCGGCCGGATTCCCCGGCGCGAGGTCGCGGTGGCCTCCTCGCCCTTCGAGGGAATGGTCGGCCGGTGACGGAGACGTCGAGCGGCTCCCGAGCCGTACCTCGTTTCGTGCTGCTCACCGACCGGCACCTCCTGCCCTCCGGGTCGGAGCTCGAGGATGCGGTCGGCGCAGCGCTGGAGGGTGGCGTCGACGGGGTCGTCGTGCGCGAGCGTGACCTGGCGCCGGGGGAACGGGCGCGGCGGGGGTCCCGCCTCCGGGCGCTGACCACGACGCGGGGCGCTCTGTTCAGCTGGGCCGCTCCCGTCCCGGTCGGGGGCGGGGACGGGTACGGGGTGCACCTGCGTGCGGACGACGCGTTCCCGGCACCCCGCCCTGCCGTGGTGGGTCGGTCCTGCCACTCCACTGACGACCTGCGCCGGGCCGCCGCCGAGGGGTGCGACTACGTGACGTTGTCCCCTGTCGCGCCGACGAGGACCAAGCCCGGGTACGGACCGGCGCTGGGTCCGCACGGGCTGCAGGCCATGCTTCGGGAGGCGGGCTACGGGTCGAGCTCCCCACGGGTCCTGGCGTTAGGTGGCATCCACCCCGAGCTCGTCGCCCCACTCCTGGACGCGGGCGCCCACGGCATCGCCGTGATGGGGTCCTTGTTGGCACACGACGACATCCGCGCTCGCGCGGGGGCGTTCGCGACGTCGCTGTCGGTCACGACGGGGCGCGCATGACACCGGCACCCACCGCACGAGACCCTCGGGTGGCGCTGACCATTGCGGGCTCGGACAGCGGCGGCGGAGCCGGGATCCAGGCTGACCTGGCGACGTTCGCCGCCCTCGGCGTCCACGGGACGAGCGCGCTGACCGCGGTGACCGTGCAGGACACGACCGGGGTCCACGGTATACATCCGGTCCCACTGGACGTCATCGAGGCACAGGTGGCCTGCGTGACCAGCGACTACGCGGTGGCGTCGGTCAAGACGGGGATGCTCGGCAGTGTCGACGTGGTTCGCCTCGTTGCCAGGCTGGCCGCACAGGACCGGCTGCCGCTGCTGGTCGTCGACCCGGTCGCCATCGCGACCAGTGGTGACCGTCTCACCGGAACCGACGCGCTGCAGGCGATCGCCACCGACCTGCTCCCCCACGCCACCCTAGCGACGCCGAACGTCGAGGAGGCGGCTGCGCTGCTGGGCACCGCGCCCGCCACGTCGCTCGCGAGGCAGCGCGAGCACGCCCTGGCGCTGGCCGAGAAGGGCTGCGCGGTGGTGGTGACCGGCGGCGTCGACGGCCGAGACCGGGTCGACGTGCTGGCCCGGGACGGGACGACGCGCGAGCTGCGCGGACCAGCCATCGCCACACCCAACGACCACGGCACCGGGTGCACGTTCGCCGCCGCCGCCGCGGCCGTACTGGCGAACGGAGGCACCGTCCTGGCGGCGGTCACCGCGGCCCAACAGTTCGTCCGGGCGGCACTGGACGCCTCCGCCTCCTGGCGGCTCGGGCACGGCGCCGGTCCCGTCAGCCACCTCCTCCCTTCGACTCCCCGAACCCTTCCCATCCAGCAAGGAGCATGAGATGCACGGCAGCGCACGCAGCAAGGTCTACGTCCCGGGCAGTCGCCCCGACCTGCAGGTCCCCTTCACGCAGATCGCCCTGTCCGGCTCACCGGGACCGGGCGGCGTTCCCGTGCCGAACGAGCCCTTCCGCCTCTACGACACCTCCGGCCCCGGCTCCACGCCGGAGCAGGGCCTGCCGGCGCTGCGCAGGGAGTGGATCACCGAGCGCGGTGACGTCGAGGGCTACACGGGCCGGGACCGCTCCCTGGCCGACGACGGCCGCTCCGCCCTCCGGCGTGGTGCCGCGTCCGAGGAGTGGCGCGGCGCACGGCGCGAGCCGTTGCGGGGCAAGGCCGGCCGGTGCGTGACCCAGATGAACTACGCGCGTCAGGGCATCGTCACGCCCGAGATGGAGTTCGTCGCACTGCGCGAGGACTGCGACGTCGAGCTGGTCCGCTCGGAGGTCGCCGCCGGAAGGGCAATCATCCCCGCCAACATCAACCACCCCGAGAGCGAGCCCATGGTGATCGGGCGCGCCTTCCTGGTGAAGGTCAACGCCAACATCGGCAACTCCGCCGTCACCAGCTCGATCGCCGAGGAGGTCGACAAGCTCACGTGGGCCACCCGGTGGGGGGCCGACACCGTGATGGACCTGTCGACGGGCGACGACATCCACACCACGCGGGAGTGGATCGTGCGCAACTCCCCCGTCCCCATCGGCACCGTGCCGATCTACCAAGCCCTGGAGAAGGTCGACGGCGAAGCCCACCGCCTCACCTGGGAGATCTTCCGCGACACGGTCATCGAGCAGTGCGAGCAGGGCGTCGACTACATGACTATCCACGCCGGGGTCCTGCTGCGCTACGTCCCGATGACCGCCAAGCGGGTCACCGGCATCGTCTCCCGCGGCGGCTCGATCATGGCCGGGTGGTGCCTGGCCCACCACGAGGAGAACTTCCTCTACACGCACTTCGAGGAGCTCTGCGAGATCTTCGCCCGCTACGACGTCGCGTTCAGCCTCGGTGACGGGCTGCGGCCCGGATGCACCGCCGACGCGAACGACGAGGCCCAGCTGTCCGAGCTGCGCACCCTGGCCGAGCTGACGCAGAGGGCATGGGAGCACGACGTCCAGGTGATGGTCGAGGGGCCCGGACACGTGCCGCTCAACCTCGTCAAGGAAAACGTCGACCTGCAGCAGGACTGGTGCCACGGCGCACCGTTCTACACGCTCGGCCCCCTGGCGACCGATGTCGCTCCCGGTTACGACCACATCACCTCAGCCATCGGAGCGTCGCACATCGCCTGGCACGGCACCGCGATGCTCTGCTACGTCACCCCCAAGGAACACCTCGGCCTGCCCAACCGCGACGACGTCAAGACGGGCGTCATCACGTACAAGCTCGCCGCGCACGCGGCCGACCTCGCCAAGGGGCACCCGGGCGCGCGCGACTGGGACGACGCCCTGTCCAAGGCCCGGTTCGAGTTCCGCTGGGAAGACCAGTTCAACCTCTCCCTGGACCCGGACACCGCACGTGCCTACCACGACGAGACCCTCCCAGCGGCGCCGGCCAAGACGGCACACTTCTGCTCCATGTGCGGGCCCAAGTTCTGCTCCATGCGGATCAGCCAGGACGTGCGGCGGTATGCCGCGGAGCACGGGACCGACGGCGTCGCCGCCGAGGACGGGATGGTCGAGAAGTCGCGCGAGTTCGTAGAGCTGGGCGCCTCGGTCTACTTGGCGCCCTGAACAGTCGGGGGTGGCCGCTGGGCCACGTGCACCGCCAGGGCCACCCCGCCCCACCATCGACCTGAACGTGGAGCAGTCTTGTCACACGGTTGCGTAGCCGTAGGTCGTGTTCCGCTCTCGGACCAGCCTGTTCACGCCGGCTGCGATGTCGCTGAGCTCGGCGACGGTCTTGGCGGAGCCGTGCTCGGAGCCGGCCATCCGACTGATCGTCTCCTCCATGAGCGTGCCGCCGAGGTCATTCGCACCACTGCGCAGCATCGTCCGGGTCCCGTCGACACCCAGTTTCACCCATGAGGTCTGGATGTTGGGGATGAACCCATGGAGCATGATCCGCGCAACGGCGTGGACGGCGACGTTGTCACGCATCGTTGGCCCCGGCCGAGCGAGCCCGGCAAGGTAGATCGGTGCGTTCGTGTGGACGAACGGAAGAGGCACGAACTCGGTGAACCCTCCAGTGCGTTCCTGCAGCTCCCGCAGGGTTCTTAGGTGAGCGACCCAGTGCCCTGGGTGGTCGACGTGTCCGTACATCATGGTCGAGCTGCTGGGGATACCGAGCTCGTGGGCGGTGGCGACGATCTCGATCCACTGTGAGGCAGGCAGCTTGCCCTTGGTCAGGATCCAGCGCACCTCGTCGTCGAGAATCTCGGCGGCAGTGCCGGGGATGGAGCCCAGGCCCGCCTCCTTCAGCTCGGCGAGCCACTCGCGCGCAGGCACACCCGCCTTGGCAGAGGCGGTGGCGATCTCCATGGGAGAGAACGCGTGCACGTGGATACCGGGCGCCGCCTCCGTCACCGCCCGCACGATGTCCACGTAAGACATCCGACCCAGGGTGGGGTCGATCCCGCCCTGGAGACAGACTTCAGTGGCGCCGAGGGACTGTGCTTCGGCAGCACGCCGGCCGATCTGCTCCAGTGACAGGGTGTAGGCGTCCGCGTCGGTGCGGCGTTGTGCGAATGCGCAGAAGCGGCAGCCGACGTAGCACACGTTGGTGAAGTTGATGTTGCGGTTGACCACGTAGGTGACGTCGTCACCGACCACGTCGTGACGCAGGTCGTCGGCCAGCGCGGCCACGGCGTCCAGGTCGGCACCGTCTGCCGTCATCAACGCCAGGTACTCCTCCTCTGTGCATCCGGCGGGGTCGTCCTGCGCGCGGCGCAGGGCAGCCTTCACTGCAGCGTCGGCCGCCTGCGGACTCTCGCGACGCGCAGGCGTCACGGCTCGGTTGCCGACTTCCTGCCAGTCCCCGTATACCTGGTGGAAATCGCCGCGCCGGTCTGAGCTGCGGCCTTCCTCGTCGACGCCCCGGTGCAGGTCCACGCGACCGGTACCCGAGCCGCTGGCGGCCATGCCTCCGTCGGGCTCCTGCCACGGCCTACCCACCGCGAGCGCACCCTCACGAGCCAGGCCGGTCTTGGGATCGGCCAGCGCGCGCACGTGGCCGTGCAGCCGCGGGTCGATCCACGGCTCGTCCCGCTGCAACGCGCCCTGTACGAACAAGGGGTGGACCGTAAGGCGTTCCGCGAGGCGCAGGTCGGATGCCTCGGTCCGGCGCGCAACGTCATCGACCTCGGGCCACGGGCGCTCGGGGTTGACGTGGTCTGGTGTCACTGGTGATATTCCGCCCCAGTCGTCGACCCCGGCCGCGAGGAGCCTGTCGACCTGGTCGGGGTCGGACAGGTTGGGCGGCGCCTGTACCGAGACACCGGGCCCCAGGAGCAGCCGTGTCACCGCCACGGTGGCGAGGTACTCCTCTTGGTCGACGTCGGGGGTGGCACGCATGGCGGTGTCGTCCTTGGCTCGGAAGTTCTGGACGATGCATTCCTGGATCCCGCGGTACTCGCGGGCGACCCGACGGATGGCCAGGATCGAATCGAGCCGGTCGCGGACGTCTTCACCGATGCCGACCAGGATGCCTGTGGTGAACGGGACACCGACCCGCCCGGCGTCCTCCAGCACCCTTTGGCGGATCGCCGGGTCCTTGTCCGGTGAACCGAAGTGCGCCTGCCCGGGCTTCTCGAAGAGACGCCGGGACGTCGTCTCCAGCATCATGCCCATCGAGGGGGCGACCGGCTTGAGTCGCTGCAGGTCCGACCAGGACATCACCCCGGGGTTGAGGTGCGGCAGCAGGCCGGTCTCCTCCAGCACACGAACCGCCATGGCCCGGACGTAGGACAGGGTGTCCTCGTAGCCGTGGGCCTCGAGCCACTCCCGAGCTGCGGGCCACCGACCCTCGGGGCGGTCCCCCAGGGTGAACAGCGCCTCCTTGCATCCCTGAGCCGCGCCCCGGCGGGCGATGTCGAGCACGTCATCGGGCGACAGGTACGGCGCCGGCACACGGTGGGGGACGGTGGCGAACGTGCAGTAGTGGCACCGATCCCGGCACAACCGCGTCAGGGGTATGAAGACCTTCCGCGAGTAGGTCACGGTTCCCGGACGCCCGGCGCGCAACATCGCCGCGTCACGCACCCGGGTCGTGGCCGCGAAGAGAGCCTCGAGCTGGACGCCGCGCGCACCCAGCAGCACCAGGGCCTCGTCGTCGTCTAGGGCCTTGCCGTCACGAGCCCGGGCGACAGCGCGCCGCATCGCAGAGTCTGTCACTTGCCCCACGGTATCGGCAAAGGACGCCGGGTCGACGTCTGTACCAAGGCGTCAATGGAGGCAGTGCGCGACGGCCGATCGAGGATGGTGTGGGCCCGCGCACTGCCTCGACGTCCGGCCCCCCTTGTCGTCCGCCTTCCAAGTTCACGAGGTGACCCGCCCAGGACCTGCCGGCAATTGTGCCGGCATCGGCGTAACGGCAGCCAGGGCCCTGCGCCCACCCCTAAACGGCCAATCGGCCTTCCTCCATGCGCTGCAGGCCGCTCACTACGAAAAGGCAGGCGGCAGCCCCTCCTGGGCTCAGGCGAGCCCGCGATGCAGCGGCTCGCAAGCATCGTCGCTAGTTCGCCGACGGACCCTGTTCGTTCAGGCAGACACGATCTCGGGGGCTGCCCCTGGCCATGCAGTTTGGGCGCCGCTCCTCAGTTGAGTCCCCGATAGTGGTGTAGCGCGGTCGCCGTGATCGTCGGCGTGTTCGTCGTGGACGAGGAAGCGGCCACCGCGTGATCCTTCGAGTCA
>NZ_JBHUYG010000043.1:0-34154 GCF_042668795.1 Pedococcus sp. NPDC057267
CATCACGGCCGGCGTCGCTGCACTCGTGGTGCTCGCCAGCGGGACGGCCCTCGCCGCCCCCACGCACGACCACGCCGAGCTCGCCGCCTCAGCGACCGGGGCCCACGACCACACCACAGGCGCCGGCACGACCGGCGGCTCGGGCCACGGCCACCACGACGTGCCCAACCTGCCGGACACCTCGAAGGCCACCGCCGCGCAGACCGCGGCCGCGCGCGACCTGCTGGAGCGCACCATCGCCGCGACCGCGGCATACCGCGACCCGGCCGTCGCCACGAAGGCGGGCTTCGACGTGCAGGCCGCCTACGAGCGCAGGGTGGCGCAGCTGACCGCCGCCGGGCACGCGCCGAGGAACGGCCTGGTCATGGCGATCCACGTGCCCAACAAGGCCAACCGCACCGACGGGCGGATCCTCGACCCGGCCAAGCCGGAGACGCTCGTCTACGCCCACACGGCCCAGGGGAAGTTCGAGCTCATCGGGGTGATGTTCACGGCCGAGGGGAAGACGCCGCCGGCGCTCTACCAGCCGTACCTGCGGTGGCACACGCACACCTTCTGCGTCGGTGGCGGCAAGCCCAGGGTGAAGCCGGAGGACGGCTCCTGCCCGGCCGGGACGACCGAGCGCGAGTCGGGCGCGATGACCCACGTGTGGTTCGTCAGCCCCGACCAGCTGGCCCAGGCGTTCGCCCGCAGGGCCCCCGTCAAGGCACTGCTCGCCTACCAGAAGTCGCTCGCCTAGGGTCGCAGGTATGACCACGACCGCCCGCGCGCTCCTCGTCCCCCGCACCGGTGACTCCTCCGTCCTGGAGGTGCGGGGGGTCGAGGTGCCGCCGCCGGCGCCCGGCGAGGTGCAGGTCGAGGTGGCCGCGGTCGGCGTCAACTTCATCGACGTCTACCAGCGGCAGGGCGTCTACCCGCTGCAGACGCCGTTCGTCGCCTGCTCCGAGGGCGCCGGCACGGTGACCGCGCTCGGGGACGGCGTGAGCGAGGTCGCCGTGGGCGACCGGGTCGCGTGGGGCCAGGGCCTGGGGGCTGCGGCGACCGTGGCGAACCGCGCCGCGGACTCCCTGGTGCCGGTGCCGGCCGGGCTGGGCCTCGACGTGGCCGCCGCGGCCATGCTCCAGGGCATGACCGCGCACTACCTCGTCACCAGCACGTATGCCGTGCACGAGGGCACGAGCGCACTGGTCCATGCCGCCGCCGGCGGGGTGGGCCAGCTGCTCGTGCAGATGGTCACCGCCAGGGGTGGCCGCGTCATCGCGACGGCAGGCTCCCCGGACAAGCTCGAGATCGCCCGCCGGCTCGGCGCCGCCGCGACGATCGACTACACGCAGTCGTCGGACCTCGCAGCCGAGGTGCGGAAGGCGAACGGGGGCAAGGGAGTCGACGTCGTCTACGACGGCGTGGGCAAGTCGACGTTCGACGCGTCGCTGGCCTCGCTGCGTCCCCGCGGGATGATGGTGCTCTTCGGCGGGGCGAGCGGCCAGGTGCCGCCGTTCGACATCCAGCGACTCAACTCCGGGGGCTCGCTCTTCCTCACCCGGCCGACGCTCGGCCACTACATCGCCACCCGTGAGGAGCTGCTCGAGCGCGGGACCTCGGTCCTGGGCGACCTGGCGTCCGGCGCACTGGAGCTCGAGATCGGTGGGCGGTACTCCTTCGACGACGCCAAGCAGGCGTACGACGACCTCGAGGGCCGGCGCACGACCGGAAAGCTCCTGCTCGTCCCCTGAGCGCCGGTGGGCTGCGGCCGAGGCCGTCGCTGCGGCAGCAGCGGCGGCCGTCGGTCCCCCACGGCAGGATGGGTGCCGTGACCTCCGCACCCGTCGCTCGGCCGTGGGTGCTGCACGTCGACCTCGACCAGTTCCTCGCGGCGGTCGAGGTGCTGCGACACCCTGAGCTCGCCGGGTTGCCCGTCGTCGTGGGTGGGCGGGGCGACCCGACCGAGCGGGCCGTGGTGTCGACGGCGTCGTACGAGGCGCGCGCGTTCGGGGTGCGGTCGGGGATGCCGCTCAGGACGGCGGTGCGCAAGTGCCCCGACGCGGTGTTCCTCCCCGTCGACGCGCCGGTCTACGAGGAGGCGTCGGCCCGGGTCATGGAGACCCTGCGCGCGGTGCCGGGTGCGGTCGTCGAGGTGCTCGGCTGGGACGAGGCGTTCATGGGGGTGACGACGCCCGACCCCGTGGCGTGCGCGGAGTCGATCCGCGCCGCCGTGCTGGAGGCCACCGGCCTGCACTGCTCGGTCGGCATCGGCGACACCAAGGTCCGCGCGAAGATCGCGACCGACCTCGGCAAGCCGCAGGGCGTCTACCAGCTCACCCGCGACAACTGGTTCGAGGTCATGGGCGAGCGGCCCACGACGGCGTTGTGGGGCGTGGGCACGCGCATCGCGGCCCGGCTCGCCGGCCACGGCTACCGGACGGTGCAGGAGCTCGCCGACGCCGACGAGGCCGTCCTCGTCGGTGAGTTCGGTCCGGCGATGGGGCCGCACTACGGGCGCCTCGGCCGCGGGGTCTCGTCCGCCCGGGTCGACGACACTCCGTGGGTCTCCCGGGCGCACGGCCGCGAGACCACCTACCAGTCGAACCTCGTCGCGCCCCAGGAGATCGAGGACGCCATCCGCGCGCTCGCCGCGCAGGTGGCGGAGGACATCCGCGCCGAGGGGCGGCCCTGCCAGCGCGTCGGCCTCAAGGTGCGGTTCGCGCCGTTCTTCACGACGAACCGCCTGCGCAAGCTCGCCAGCCCGACCTTCGACCCCGACGTCATCGCCTCGACGGCGCTCGAGCTGTTCACCGCCCTCGACGACGACCGCCCGGTGCGGCTGCTCGGCGTGCGCGCCGAGATGGTGCCGCCCGAGGGCGGGTATGCCGACCCGCGCAGCACCGGGCGCGGCGGACCCAGTGCGCGGAGCGCGGGGACGGCCGGCGCGACCGAGGAGGTCACGCCGCAGCGGTGACCTCGGTCCCCTCCGGGGCGGTCAGCTCCAGAGCGCGGCGACGAGGACGTTGAGGACGCCCAGGCCACCGGCGGCCATGACCAGGCCCCGGTTCGACCGGCCGCCGCGACGGCCGCGGGCGCGCCCGATCTCGATGCAGGCCAGGGCCGCGATGGCCACGACGAGCTTCACGCCGATCTTGGTGTGGTTGAGGTCCTGACCGAGCGAGGAGACCGACTCGGCCAGGCCGACGAGCAGCAGGCCGGTGACCAGCTGGGCCCGGGCACCCCAGGCCATGAGCTCCACGGTGTCGTGCCCCCTCCAGGCGAAGGCGGCCCAGCCGCCGACGAGGGCGGCCATGCCGAGCAGGTGGAGCACGACGAGGAGGTTGTAGACGAAGCTCATGGCGCCACCCTAACCGGGCGTCCGCGGCGCCCGGACACGGCTCAGAGGAGGCGCCGGCCCATGGCCCACGCGGTCAGCTCGTGCCGCGAGGAGAGCTGGAGCTTGCGCAGCACCGAGGAGACGTGGGTCTCGACCGTCTTCACCGAGATGAACAGCTCCTTGGCGACCTCCTTGTACTGGTAGCCACGGGCGATGAGGCGCATCACCTCGCGCTCGCGCGCGCTGAGCCGGTCGAGCTCCTCGTCGACCTCCGCGATCTCACCCGCGGCCGCACCGAAGGCGTCGAGGACGAAGCCGGCGAGCCGGGGCGAGAACACCGCATCCCCGTCGGCGACCCGGCGGATCGCCCGGGTGAGGTCGGTGGCGTTGATCGTCTTGGTGACGTAGCCGCGGGCGCCGGCCCGGATGACGGCGATGACGTCCTCGGCCGCGTCGGACACGGACAGCGCGAGGAACCGCACCGGCTGGCCGCCGGCCGTCTCGAGGCCGCGGCAGCCGTGGAGGACGTCGACGCCCCCGTTGCCGTTGCCGCCCGGCAGGTGCACGTCGAGCAGCACGACCGCGGGTCGCGTCTCGCGGATGACGGCGACCGCGGTGTCGACGTCGGGCGCCTCGCCGACGATGTCGACGGTCTCGCCGATCTCGGCCCGCACCCCCGACCGGAACATCCGGTGGTCGTCGACGAGGACGACCGGCACTCGGGTCTCAGGCGTGTTCATTGCTCTCCTCCGGGACGTCTGCTGCCACGGGCGGCAGCGTGAAGCTCACCTCGGTGCCCTGCTCGAGCCGGCGGACGCGGGCCGTCCCGCCGTGCCGCTCCATCCTGCCGAGGATCGAGCCGCGGACGCCGAGCCGGTCGTCCGGCACGTCGTCGAGCTCGAACCCCGGACCGTGGTCGCGGACGAACGCCTCGACCCCCGCCGGTCCCACCTCGAGGTAGAGCGACACCGGGGGCGCGCCGTGCCGGACGGCGTTGAGCAGCGCCTCGCGGACGGCCCTCGCCAGCGCCCGGCCCCCGTCGTCGAGCGGCCGGTCGCCGGTGGACACGACGTCGATGGGGATGCCATGCAGGTCCTCGACCTCGTGCGCGGCGCCGGCCACGGCGGCAGCCAGGGTCGCCTCGGAGTCGGCCGGCCCGGCATACAGCCACGAGCGGAGCTCGCGCTCCTGGGCGCGGGCGAGCTGGGTGACCGCGCCGGGGTCGTCGGCCTTGCGCTGGATCAGCGCCAGCGTCTGCAGGACCGAGTCGTGCAGGTGGGCCGCGATGTCGGCGCGCTCGGTCGCGCGGGCGGCCTCCGCCTGCTCGTGGCGCAGGTCCTGCCAGAGGCGCAGACCCCAGGGCGCCGCGATGAGCGCGACCCCGGCGAGCACGGCGACCACGGCCGCGCCGATGTCCCACATCGCCGACAGCGAGCGGCCCCTGGTCGCCATGATCACCAGGCCCGCGAGCGCGAGCACGCCGCCGAAGACGAACCGGGCGGCGCTGAAGCGGCGGGTCCCCGACTCCGACCCGAGCCAGCGTCCCCGCTGCGCCTCGTCGAGCTGGGACCACGCGATCCCCGCACCGACGGCGACGACGAGCAGCGGGGCGAGGATGCCGAGACGCGCGTTGAAGCCGGCGTTCTGCGCCACCACGACGAGTCCCACGAGCAGGACGAGGCCCCCGACGACGAGGACCCTCGTCGCATCGCGCTCGCCTTCCTCGGCCTGGGCCTCGTCGGGGTCGATTGCCGGCGCGACCGGGGCGGCAGCGGGGTCCATGGTGCGCCGGCCACCCCGGACCACGCCGCCGCGCGACTGCGGGGACAACGCCCAGAGGAACACGTAGGCGACGAGGCCGGCACCGGTGGGGATGCTCGTGAGGACGAAGGCCGCCCGCACCCACCAGACCGGCCAGCCGAGGTGCTCGGCGAGCCCCGCCGCCACGCCCGCGACGACCTTGCCCTCGGCGGGACGGCTGAACACGCGCCGGGCGGCGCGACGCTCGGCCGTCCTGGCCTCCTGCGTGCTCGCAGGTCGCTCGTACGGGGTGGGCATGTCCTCATCCTGACGCACGCGCGAGCCGAATCCGAGCAGAACAGGGGTCGCCCGGGGCTGCTTCAGGGTCGGTTCAGGGACGACCCTCATGGCAGCGACCTGACCCGGTCGACAGCATGGGCGGTATGACGCAGATCCCCGGGCCGGCGTCCGGCCCCACCACCGCACCCGCCTCCGGGCTGGACCGGTTCTTCGACTGGCTCCGGTCCCTCGACCTGCGCCGAGACGGCGAGGAGAAGTGGCTGGCCGGGGTCTGCTCCGGCATCGCCACCCGTCTCGGTGTCGACCCCATCGTCATCCGCGCCGCGCTCGTGCTGCTCGTCCTCATGGGCGGCATCGGCGTCACCGTCTACCTGATCGCGTGGGCGTTCATCCCCAACAACCACGAGGAGATCGTGGCCGAGCGCGCCATCCGCCACGGCGACGTCCTCGGCATCATCCTGCTCGTCGTCATCGGCCTCTCGCTGATCGGCGGCCCCGGCATCGGCCACGACAACGGTTTCGTGTGGTTCTGGTGGGTGGCCATCCCGGTCGCCGTCGTCGTCTGGCTGGTGACCCGTCACCGCGACGGCAAGCCCGCGCGTGGTACCGCCAGCGACACCGCGCCGGCCGCGCCGGCCACGTATGCCGCGCCGGGGTCCACCGCGACGGCTGAGCCGTCGGGCGCGTGGCCGGGCGGCCCCACGGCCGACTCCCCGGCCGGGCCGCCCCGGGGCCCCCTCCCGCCGGCACCTGTCGCCCCCCGTCCGCCGAGGGCGCCACGCCCGCCGCGCCGCCGCGGCGCCGGCATCGTCGGTGCCCTGCTCGTCGGTGGAGTCGCCCTCGCGGTCTACGGGCTCACCCTCTGGCTGCACGACACCAACTCCTGGCCGGGCAGCGCCGATACCGTCGCCCTCGCCGCCTCGCTCGCCGTCTTCGGCGTCGCGCTGGTCGGCCTCGGTCTGGCCGGCTACCGGGCCGGGCTCACCGCGTTCATCGCGGTCGTGCTCGCCATCAGCACCTGGAGCGCCTCCGTCGTGCCGAACCTCAACCTCGGCGGCGGCATCGGCGACCGCGTCTGGCGGCCCACCGCCGCGCAGACCGACCCGCGGTACCGCCTGGGCATCGGCTCGGCGGAGCTCGACCTGCGCAGCGCCGCGACCGACCCCTCGACGCCCGTCCACGTCGACGCCCGCATCGGCATCGGCGAGCTGCGCATCCGCATCCCCTCCGACCTCACCGTGCAGGTCCGCAGCGACGTCGGCGCCGGCGACATCTCCCACATCGGACCCAGCACCGGGCTGGGGTCGATCGACCCCTCGGACGTGTTCGACCGCTCGGGGGTCTCCGACGGCGAGGGCCGGAACGTGAGCACCACCCAGACCTTCGGCACCGGCACGCCCGACGTCGTCGTCGAGGCCCACGTCGGTCTCGGCCAGATCCTCATCGGCAAGGAGTGACCCCATGACCACCCCCACGCCCGGCACCGCCGGGGACCCCCAGCGCCCAGAGCCCACGGGCAGCGACCCCACCCGCGAGATCGAGGTCGGGCACCCGGCGCAGGAGCAGCCCGCGACCGAGCCGGTCTCGCGGGTGCCTGCCGCCGAGGCGCAGCTCACCGAGGAGCAGGAGTCCGCCCACACCCGCGTGTTCGGCGGTGCGACCTATGCCTCAGGCGCACCCGCCCCAGCCGTGCCGGAGGAGCCGAGGCGTCCCTCGGGGCCGCACCTGCCGCCGGTCCTGCTCGGCATCGTGTGCCTCGCGATCGCCGGCCTCGCGATCTGGCAGGAGGTGACCGACGTCCAGGTCGACTGGGGCAACGTCGGCCCGTTCGGGATCGTCGCGATCGGCGCCCTGCTCGTGCTGCTGGGCCTCGTCGGCCTGCTCGGCTCGCGCCGCCACCGCAGCTCCTGACGAACCGGCCCGGCACCAGCCGGACACGAGACGGAGCCGGTCGGAACCCTCCCGACCGGCTCCGTCGTGCGGTCAGCGGGCGGGACCCAGCCAGCGCGGCAGCGAGGCCGCGAAGCCGGTGAGCGGCCTCGACGCGAGGTCCTCGGGCGCGACCCACTCCACCGACGCCGTGGAGCCCCCCACGTCGTGCACGACGGGGTCGGACGGCTCCGCGCACCACGCTGCGTACACGACCCGCACGGCGTGGAAGTCCTCGAGCCGACCGCCCGGGGCCCGTCCGACCCAGTGCGAGGTCGTCACCTCGATCAGCTCCGGGGCGTCGACGCGCTGCCCGCTCTCCTCCCACACCTCGCGGTGCAACGCGGCGAGCGGCGGCTCACCGGGGTCGAGGCCGCCGCCGGGCAGCGTCCAGCGGCCGGGCGCGGCGGTGCGGTCGGACAGCTCGGTCAGCAGCACGCCCCGCACGCTGGTGACCACTCCGTAGGCGGCGGTGCGCTGGTAGGGCTCCGGTCGCTCGCCCTCGGCCACCACGAGCCCGGGGTCGGTCGGCACCGCCCGGGTGGACGCGGGGGCGGGTGTGGCCGCGGCGACGGCATACCGCAGCTGCATCACGGCCCCGACGACGTCGGCGGACTCGACCCGCAGCACCGCCCACCCCCGGCGGGCGAGCTCGCGGACGGGGTCGGCCCCGTGCTCGAGGGCGAACCGGTCGACCTCACGCCCGGGCCCGGTAGCGGCGACGACGGTGATGGGTACCGATGGGGGCACGCTCACGGTCCGGCCGCCCCGTCCGCCACCGCCCCGTCCGCCACCGCCCCGTCCGCCACCGCACCACCGGCCCCCGAGCCGCTGCCGCCCCTGGCCGGCCCGCGCGCCCGCCGGCCGGGTGCGGCGGCGGCTCGGGCGTACTCCTGCTCGGCGAGGGCGGCGACCGAGGACCAGGCCTGCGCGGGGGGCACGGTGCGGTTCGTGCCGGCGATCGCGCGGCGGAGGCCGGGGTCGGTCACCAGTCGCGCGAGCCCGTGGGCGAGGGCGTCGTCGTCCGACCCCAGCAGCCCGTTGACCCCGTCGACGACGAAGTCGCCGACGCCGGTGTCGCGCCGGGCCACCACCGGCAGGCCGGCGGTACGCGCCTCGAGCGCCGCGATCCCGAACGCCTCGAGCCGCGCCGGGGTGAGGTAGACGTCGCTGTCCCAGTACGCGGCCCGCAGCTCCTCGCGGCTGACGCGACCGGGCAGCGAGACCCAGTCGGCGAGGTCGTGGCGGCGCACGTACGCCTCGAGGCGGCGCCGCTCGGGCCCCTCGCCGAAGAGCGTGAGCGACATCGGGACGTCGGCCGGGGCGAGCTGCCGGGCGCGGTGCGCCACCTCGAGCACGGCCAGGGGGCGCTTGCGGGCCGCGAAGCGCATCGCCGCCACCACCCGCACGGGGCGGCCCTTCCCCTCGTCGTCGCCCTGGCCGACAGGCCCCGGGGCGCGCCAGTGGTCCACGTCGATGCCGTTCGGGAACACGTGCACCGGCACGCCGTCGCCGACGACCGCGGCCACGTTCGTGGCGGCGACACCGGACACCGCCGACAGCGCGGCGCCGGCGGCCCCCCAGCGACGCGCCTGCCCCAGCAGCCGGAACAGCGGCGCGGACCGGTCCATGAGGCAGTGCCAGGTGACCGCCGTGGGCAGGCCGATGCTCGCAGCCACGCCGACCATGTCGGTGGCGAACGGGCTCACGACGCCCATGTGTACGTGGGCCACGTCGAAGCTGCCCGCCTCGAGCCGCCGGCGGACCTCGGGCGGCGCGAGCGGGTTGACGGGCAGCTCGAACGGCAGCCGCACGGCCATGCGGTGCACGGGTATGCCGTCGACCGGCTGGACGACGCCGTGCCGCTCGCCGCGCGGGCCGGGCGTGGCGGTGAAGACCTCGACCTCGTGGCCGCGGGCCACCAGGTGTGCGGCCAGGTCGTGCGTCTGGACCTCGATACCGCCCAGGCGGGGCAGGTAACAGTCGGTCAGGAGGGCCACCTTCACGATCCAGAGCCTCCCATGCGACAGGATGGCGGTGATGACCCACACGCTGGTGGCGTTCCACGCCCACCCGGACGACGAGGCCCTGCTGACGTCCGGCACCCTCGCACGTGCCGCCGCGGAGGGTCACCGGGTCGTCGTGGTGGTCGCGACCGACGGCGACCTCGGGCTCACCTCGTCGGAGTACGCGGCCGACGGCCGGCTCGGCGAGCGGCGGCTCGAGGAGCTGCGCCGTTCGGCGAGCGCCCTGCGGGTCGCGCGAGTGGTCTACCTCGGGTACGCCGACAGCGGCATGGGCCCGGAGACCCACCCCGACCCGCCGGGGCGCACGCGGTTCGTCCGGGCCCCGGTGGAGGAGGCAGCCGGCCGGCTCGCCGAGGTGCTCACCGAGGAACGTGCGGACGTGCTGCTCACGTACGACCGCAACGGCGGCTACGGGCACCGCGACCACGTCCGGGTCCACGAGGTCGGCGCGCGGGCGGCCGAGCTGGCAGGCACCCCTCGCGTCCTGCAGGCGACGGTGCCGCGCGACGCCCTGGCCCGCGCCGTCGACCTCGCCGCGAAGGTCTACCCGTTCCCGCCCGACTTCGACCTGGACTCCTTCAAGCGCAGCTACAGCGCCCGGGCCGACATCACCCACAGGATCAGCGTGTGGCGGTATGCCGCGCAGAAGCGGGCGTCGATGCGGGCCCACGCCTCGCAGTCGAGCGCCGACGACGGCGCGGACCGGACGCTCGCGGCGTTCCTGCGGATCCCGCGCCCGCTGTACGACGTGGTGTTCGGACGCGAGTGGTACGTCGACCCCGCCCGGCCGCCGGGCTCCCCGGTGAGCCGTGACGTGTTCGAGGGGCTCGGGTGAGCACGGTGGTGGTCAGGGAGCCGACGAGGAGCCACAACCGGGTGCGACGGGTCGTCCAGGCGGTCCTCGGGCTCGGGCTGGCCGCCGCCCTGCTGATCTGGGGGCTGCCGTACTTCGGCAAGACCTCGTGGTCGCACGTCTGGGAGGTGCTCACCCGCGTGCACTGGACGACCGCCGTCCTGCTGCTCGGGGGCGTGGTCGTGGGGCTGTACTGCTACACGTTCACCCTCACCGCGTCGATGCACGGCCTCAAGCACTGGCAGGCGCTCATCGTCAACGTGGCGGGGTCGGCCGTCGGCAACCTGCTGCCGGGCGGCGGGGCCGTGGGACTCGCGGCGACGTACACGATCTGCAGGTCGTGGGGCTTCTCCCGGCGGGAGATCTCGACGTCGGCGATCGTCACGGGCGTGTGGAACGTGCTCGCGCGGATCGCCCTGCCGTTGCTGGCGATCGTGGGCCTGTATGCCGGCACCGACGGGCACGTGCCCGCGGGCCTCAAGGACGCGGCGGTGGCCGGGGCGCTCACGGGGGCGCTGCTCTTCGGCCTCTTCGTGGCCGTCCTGGCCTCGGAGCGCGCGGCCGTCGCGATCGGCCAGGGGATCGACCGGATCGGCGGACGGCTCTTCCACAAGCGGTCGATGAGCGTCCACGACCTCGTGGTGGACCTGCGTGCGCGGATCAGCGACATCGTGCGCACCGGCTGGGTCCCCATGACCCTCGGTCTGGTCGGCTTCTTCGCCGTCTACTACTGCATCTTCCTGGTCTGCATGCACGTGACCGGCGTGCACCTGTTCTACGGCCAGCTCTTCGCGGCGTATGCCATCGGTCGCCTGGCCACGGCCGTGGGCGTCACCCCCGGCGGCCTCGGGATCACCGAGTCCGTGACCGCCGCCGCGCTCATCGCGTGGGGCGCCGAGCCGGGCGCCGCGGTGGCCGGGGCGGTGCTGTTCTCGGCATACACCCACTTCATGGAGATCCCACTCGGCGCGCTGGGCTGGACCGCGTGGACCCTGAGCCCGAAGAAGGAGCCCCCCGACGAGGGACCCCTGGAGCAGACGGCGTGAGCGGCGGCGAGGACGCGGGCGCGGGACCGCGGCCGGCGAACGACGCGGGCGCGGGACGACCGCCGGCGAACGACGCGGGCGAGCGAGCCGACTACCACGTGCGGATGCAGGAGCAGCGCCGGGCGCGGGAGTCGGCCAAGGCCCAGGTGCTGCTCGAGGAGTTCGTCCGCACGGCGCTCGAGCGTGGGCTCGCGACCACGGACCTCACCGCGCGGACGTGGAAGGGCTCGAGCCGCTACCGGACGGGCGTGCGCGGCTGGTACCTGCGGCTCGACCGGTCCGTGGCGGTCGACCCCGACGGGCGCTACTACTCCCTGCTGGTGCCGCCACGGTCGCTCGCCCGGTTCAGGGGCGTCGAGGTGGCACCGACGGACCCGCCGTTGCAGGTCGGTGAGGGGGCGCGGGACGGCGAGTCCGTCACCCTGGCCGAGCTGCTGCGGCTGCGTCTCGAGGCCGGCGACGACTTCGTCGACTGACTGACGGCGCGGCGGCCGCTCCGACGGAGCGCGACTTCCGGAGGTACACCCTTGCGCCAGTCAGTCAGGTTCGCCTCGGCGGTGTGCCTCCCACTCAGCCCGCCCATGCACCGGGACCCTGACGCCGCCGCAGGCTCATGGGGTGGTCAACGGGGTGGGAGTCGGAGGACGCTGGGGTGGTGAAGATCGTGACTCTCGTGTCCGCACACGTCGACGAGGACAGTGCGCAGGAGCTGGTCGCCGCTTTCGAGGCGCTCCTCGCCGTAGGGCTTCCCGACGGGTTGCTCCGGACAGAGCTGCTGGGCGACGGCAACGGGAGCTGGGTCATCTCCTCGACGTGGCGTGACCAGGATGCCCTCGACGCCATGCGCGCAGCCCCGGCGCCCCCAGCTGCGCCTGCCCTGTTCCGACGTTTCAAGGCTGACCCGACCCTGACCGTCATGCGGGTGGTGGTGGGCAGCGCCGAGTAGACAGGCTCGCGAAGCCCACCGCCCGGCCGGCTGTCTCACACCCACGAACTGCACGCGCCGGGTCAGGAGGGCACAGGCGCGCGAGGTCGCATGCCGTGGTCGGGGGTGATCTCGATGTCGGCCCAGCGGGCGGGTTCGCCGGTGGGTGGTTGGTATGCCGTCGTCCTCGTCGGGTGGTTCAGGGCCGCTGCGCCGGACAGCTGCACTCGCTGTCGGTGCCGTCCTGGTGGAGGTGATCCGGGTGGGTGCTGGCGCTGCTGTGCCGGGGGGTCTTGGTGTCCGGACAGGCGCAGGCCGCGGCGGTTGGTGACGGTCAGTCCGTCGGGGCGGGCCGGGTCGCCGGTGATGGTGATGTCGCCGCGGGTGACGGCGTCGTGGTGGAACGGGCAGAGGCTGACCTGGTTGGCCAGGTCGGTGCCTCCGCCGTCGGCCCAGGCGGTGAGGTGGTGAACCTCCAGGAACCGGGTGGCGGTGCAGCCGGGGAACCGACAGCCGCGGTCGCGGTCGGTGACCAGGCGGCGGGCCCGGTCGGGCAGGATCCGCATCGAGCGACCCACCGACACCGGCGACCCGTCGGTCTCCCACACCGGTTGCACCAGCCCGTTCTCCAGGAGCCGGTCGACCAGGCCGCGGGACAGGGCGCCGCGGGCGTTGACCCAGGCGCCGTCGGTCGACAGGTGCACGTGGACCCGGTACCGGTCGGCCCGCGACGACCCGCCGGTCCCGCCCTCGGCCGCGGTGTCCCTGCCGGCGGCGGCCAGGGACCGGTGGGCCAGCAGCTCGAACGCATCCGCATGGCTCGGGGACGGCCCACGCGTCGTGGCCGGCCGTTCCTCGCCTGGTTCGGCGGTGCCGCGGGTCTGCAGGAACAGGGCCTCCTTCGCCTCCCGCAGGGCCTGCTCCACCAGTGCGCCGACCGTGGCCGGGGCGGAGTACCGCAGCTGGAACCGGCCGTCGCGGTCGTACCCCATCGACAGCTCCGGCCGCGCGCACGCCCGTCGCGCCGCCTCACTATCCCCCGGCTGGGTGGTCCCGGTCGACGGCTCCTGCCGCCCGGCATCCTGGTCGTCGCCACGCGCCTCACCGGTCAGGTCGCTCGCGGGATCGGCGAACGCGTGCCGGGACACCGCTCGGCGCAGCTGCGGCACCGTCATGTGCCGGGCCAGCTCGCCCACCGACCGCTGGTACCCGGCCGGAACGTGGTGCGCCACCACCGCCGCCTGGTCCAGCGACAGCTCCCCTGCCTCGACCGCTCGCGCCACCACCGTCAGCTCCGCCCGACGTCGCGCGACCGCGGCCACGTCACGGGCGTGCGCCGGCGACAACCCCGCCCGCACCACCAGGTAGTGCTCGACGGACCGGAAGCCGCCGTCTCCCCAGTGCCGGCCCTCCAGCAGCTGCGCCGCGATCTCGACCAGCTCAGCGTGTGCGGCGTTCAACGCCCCCGCCACGGCGGCAGTGCGGTCCCACAGGGCCCGCTGGGTCCTGTCCCGCTGCACCGCGATGTCGCTGACCGGCATACCATGATCGTACACCTGTTCGAAATGATTCGGCGGGTATGTCCACAGCCAATTCCGTTGACGCACAACGAAATCCAGTCGGCGAGACGAGGCGCGCGGCAGTGCTCGGAGCGAACGGCTCCTGGATCAGCCGAGCAGAGGCGCGAGCGCCCGGCCGTAGGCGCGTTCGACGTCTCGACCGACAGCCTGCGCCGTGCCGTCCCTGTCACGACCGCTGCCTGCCGCCCCAGCCCCGCGCCCGTCCAGGCAGTCGGCGAGCAGCCGGAACAGGGCCGCCCGCACCAGCGCCTGCCGGTCGGCGCCCGTCGACCACGGCTCGAGCACCGACACGTCCGCTCCGTGCCACGCCACTGCGTCGAGCAGGCACAGGGCCTCCGCCCACCGCGCGGGCCGCCAGTACGGCGCGACGTCGATCACGACCGGCGTCCCCGAGGCGTCGAGGAGCACGTTGCCGGCGAGGTCGCCGTGGACCAGCTGGTCCGGCCCGAGGTCGGCGTCGGCGCGCTCCCCGACGAGTCGGCGCACCAGCGCCCAGCCGGACCGCTCGGCCGCCGCGGCCAGCTCGTCCGCGTGGCCCCACGCCAGCCGGTCCGCCACCGCCCACCGGTCCGCGCGCGCGTCCAGACCCGCCGGGCGCGCTCGCACGGCCTCGTCGAAACGGGCGTGCAGCAGCCTGCCGGTCGCCGCGAGCAGGGCCGGGTCGTGGCACGCGGTGGTGTCCGGCTCGTACCGGCTCGCACCCCAGCCGTCGACCACCCACGAGCCGTCCCGCGCCGGGATCGGCACGGCGATGCGCACCGCTGCCCGTCCCGGGACGCGCTCGAGGTCCAGCCGCACCGCCAGTGGGGCCAGCACCGGGTTGAGCCACGCAGCGGTCTGCGCGTCACGCCCGGGCGACAGCACCAGGTCGCCGGCCACGACACTGCGCCCCTGGCCGCCCGGCACCGGGCGCACGTCTCCGGGCACCGCGAAGAGGTCGAGGACCCGGTCCGGCACAGGACGGTCAGCCGACGTCCCCGTCCCCGACGTCCCCGTCCCCGGCACTTCCGTCCCAGGCGAGGCCGTTCCGGACGCCGTCCCGCCGGTGCGTTCCGTCACCGTCGCACGAGCCGACGCACCTGTCGGGTGCGCGCCTCGTCGGCATACGCGTCGTCCTGCGGGACCGGCTCGAACGGGCGGCCGGTGGCGCGCTCGGCCGCGAGCCCGATGAGCGCGTCGGCGAGGGCGGGGTTCGCGGGAAGGATCGGGCCGTGCAGGTAGGAGCCGATGACGTTGCCGGAGCGGGCGCCCTCCGTGCCGTCGGTGCCGTTGTTGCCCATGCCGGAGCGGACCCGGCCGAACGCCGCCTGCCCCGCGCCCAGGGTGGTCGAGCCCGAGTGGTTCTCGTACCCGACGACCGGCCCGAAGTCGGTGTCGAGCACGACCGGCCCGATCATCCGCTTGGCGTTGCCCTGCGTCGTCACGTCGAGGATGCCCAGGCCGGGGAGCCGCTTGCCGTCGACGGTGATGAACGCGTTGCCGAACAGCTGGTACATGCCGCAGATCATCAGCATCGGCACGCCGTCGGACGCCATCGCGCGCAGCCGGTCGCCGAGCCGCTCGAGGTCGTCCTCAACCCTGACCTGGCCGGAGTCCTGGCCGCCACCGCCGAGCAGCAGGTGCGCCTCCTCCGGGAACGGCGCGCCCGGGTGGTGCTGGTGCACGACGGGGACGTAGCCGTGGCGGCGGATGCGGGCGGCGATGGTGCGGGTGTTGCCGAGGTCGCCGTAGATGCTCATCTCGCGCGGGTACAGGTGCACGACGTGGATCACGCCCTTGCCCTCGCGCCCCGCGTCCGGCACTCGGGCGGAGCCGGCCGGCTCCCCGGGAATGGCCACGTCGACCGGCGCCGGGTGGGCGTTCGCGTATGCCGTGCCGTCACCGTCGGGGATGGGTCCGAGCCCGTCCGTCCCCGGGCCGCCGTCGCTCATGAGGCCTCCTCGCCGATGTCGGGCAGGTCGTACCGGGCTGCAAGCGTGCGCCGAAGCGCCATCATCGCCGTGTACGTGCAGAAGATCCGCTTGGGCTCGTCCGGATGGGCCGCGAGGAAGGCGTCCAGGGCCCGGTCGAGGTCGGCCTCGACGGCGCCGACGGGCACGTCGTCGTACTGGAGGCGCAGCGCCATGTCGTAGGCGCGGACGCCCGACGTGAGGGCGACGCCCCGCGAGCGCAGGCTCTCGAAGCTCACGTCGTAGAGCCACGACACGTCACGGCCGTCGGCGTAGTTGTCGTTGATCGCGACCATGGTCGCCACGGGGGTCGAGCCGTAGGTGCCCAGCGCGACGGTGAAGCCCGCCGGGTTCTTCACGAGCACGAGCTCCAGCGGCTGGCCGTCGACCATGACGACCTCGCCGCGGCCGAACGGCGGGGTCACCGCGCGCAGGGCGTCGGCGGCCACGGCCGGGTCGAACGTGTCGCCGAGCAGCGCCCGGGCAGCCGTCGTCGCGGCCGTCGCGTTGATCATCGCCGCAAGGCCGCGCTGCTGGAGCTCGAGTGGCCCGACGGCAGCGGAGCCGTTCTCCCCGAACAGGATCGAGAAGGTCCGCTCGTCGGCCGGCTTGAGCAGGCCGTCGTCGGGACCGGCGACCGGCGGGGTGAAGTCGTCCTCGAACCGGACGTCCTGCTCCTGCAGCTCGGGCAGCCGGTCGGCGATGGACGCGTCGACCCCGAACCACGTCACGCCCACCCCCTCCGCCACACGGTCGCGGATCCGGGCGATGAACGAGTCGTCGATGTTGAGCACCACGCCGGTCGTCGTCTGCTCGGCCAGCGACGCCAGCAGCTGGGCCGTGTGGTCGATCTCGGCGAACCGGTCGAGCTGGTCGCGGGCCACGTTGAGGAGCAGGGCGTGGGTCGGCTTGACCGTGGCGGCGAACCGCAACGCGTGCGCCTCGTCGAGCTCGAGCACCGCCATGTCGGCGGCGAGGCGGCCGCTCAGGGGCAGCTCGCCGAGCATCGAGGAGATGACACCGCGGGTGAAGTTGGAGCCGGTCGGGTTGGTGAAGACCGTCCGCCCGTGCGCGCGCAGCACCGCCACGAGCATCTTGGTCGTCGTCGTCTTGCCGTTGGTGCCGCTGACGACCACGATCCCGCCACGGACGTCCCGCAGCGCCTGGGCGAGGAAACCGGGGTCGACCCGCTCCGCCACCAGGCCGGGCAGCGCCGACCCGCCGCCGCGCAGCCTCGAGGCCGCCCGCGCCGCCTTGCCCGCGACCACTGCCGCCGTCGTCCTCAGCACGGGTCAACCCTAGCCAGCGACACGGCGCACCGGTGACACCGCACCGCGGCGCGGGTACGCATGGGCCGCCGGGCACGGCGGCATACGATCTCAGCCATGCCCTCGGAGCCCACCGCCTCACCCTCCACCCCCGACGCAGGCTGGCTGGCCGCGGAACGCGCGCGGCTCTGGGACTTCGCCCGTGGCTCCGTGCACCCGGCCGGCGGTTTCGCGTGGCTCGACGACGACGGACGCCCCGAGCTCGACCGCCCGGTCGAGGCCTGGATCACCTGCCGGATGACGCACGTCGCGGCCCTCGAGGTCCTCGCCGGCAACCGCGACGCCGAGCCGGTCCTCGACCACGGGGTCCGGGCCCTGCGTGAGGTGCTGCGCGACGCCGAGCACGGCGGCTGGTTCTCGGCGGTCGACACCGCCACCGGCGAGCCGGTCTCGACCCGTAAGGCCTGCTACGACCACGCGTTCGTGCTGCTCGCGTCGTCGAGCGCCACGGCCGCCGGCCACCCCGACGGGGCCGCGCTGCTCGCCGAGGCGCGGGCCGTCTTCGCCGACCACTTCTGGGACGACGAGGCGGGCATGGCCGTCGAGGCGTGGGACCGCGGCTGGACGACCCTGGAGGACTACCGCGGCGTCAACGCCAACATGCACACGGTCGAGGCGCTGCTCGCCGTCCACGAGGTCTCCGGCGGCATCGAGCCGCTGCGGCAGGCGAGCCGCGTGGTCGAGCGCGTGGTGCACGGGTTCGCGCGCGACGCCGACTGGCGGCTGCCCGAGCACTTCACCTCGGACTGGACGGCGCTGCCCGACTACAACCGCGACTCCCCGGCCGACCCGTTCCGCCCCTACGGCGTGACGATCGGGCACCTCCTGGAGTGGTCCCGCCTCACCCTGCACCTGCGCACGGCCCTCGGCGACGACGCCCCGGACTGGCTGCTCGACGACGCCGCGGGGCTGTTCGACCGCGCGGTGGCCGACGGCTGGCACGCCGACGACTGCGACGGGTTCGTCTACACGACCGACTTCGACGGGGTGCCCGTCGTGCGCCAGCGGCTGCACTGGGTGGTGGCCGAGGGCATCGGCGCGGCCTGGGTCCTCGCCCGCGAGACCGGCGAGGCCGGCTACGCCGACTGGTACGCCGCGTGGTGGGCGCACGCCGAGGCGTGCTTCATCGACCGCGAGCACGGGTCGTGGCGGCACGAGCTCGACGAGCGCAACCGGCCCGCGGCCACCGTGTGGAAGGGCAAGCCCGACGCCTACCACGCCTACCAGGCCGCGCTGCTGCCCTCCCTGCGCCCGGCGGCCTCCTTCGCCGGCGCCCTGCGCGGCGCCTGACGCGGACGGGTGGGGTGACGAGTCGCCACCCCACCCGCGGTGTGGTCGGTCAGCTGTGCGCAGCGGCGTGCGCGTGGATCCAACCAGCGTGGTCGGCCACCTCGAACGCCCACACGACCAGGATCGATCCCATGAACACGGCCAGCAGGACCTCAGCGGCCGCCGTCTCCGCCAGCACCAGGGTCACGATCCCCAGCACCGCCGCCAGCCCGGCCACCACTGCCTGTGTCGTCCCGACACGGTCGTGCTCGTTGGCACCCCTGAACGTGAGGAATGCCGCAGCACCCAGAACCAGGCCTAGTGCGGACATCCCTCGGGGGTCCTTGATGAAGGGCATCTCGCCGTTGACCAGGTACCCCACGTAGGGGATGCCGATGGCCAGCACGAGCACCGTCGCCACAAGGTCTCTCATCGTCAGTCTCATCACTACACCTCCTTCCACGGTTCCATCGTCCGTGCTGGCGCGGTCGGGGTGCAGGGGCCTAGGTCCCCGCTCCGCGCCCGGCCGTGCAGGCCCCCTGCGCCCGGCTGCGAGGTCTGCCATCGTGGGTCCATGGAGGACATCGGACCCGCCCCGCAGAGCTTCGACCTCGAGACCGCCACGGTCGAGAACGACACGTACCGGACCGTCGCCTGGTCGGGCACCTACCTGCAGCTCACGCTGATGTCGATCCCCGTCGGCGAGGACATCGGCCTCGAGGCGCACCCCGACACCGACCAGTTCCTGCGGCTGGACCAGGGGCGCGGCCGCGTCCAGATGGGCCCCGCCAGGGACCGGCTCGACTTCGAGCGCGACGTCGAGGACGGATGGGCGGTGATGGTGCCGGCCGGCACGTGGCACAACATCACCAACACCGGCGACGAGCCGATGCGGCTGTATGCCGTCTACGCGCCGGTCCACCACGCCGCCGGGCGGGTGCACCCCACAGCGCGCGACGCCGAGGCCGACGAGCGGGCGGGCACCGACGAACCCCCGCAGTGGTCGGTGCAGCCGCCGCAGCAGGAGTCCGACCAGCACGCCTGACCCTCACCCTGCCTGTCGGGTCGGGGGTCAGCGTCCGGCGGCGAGGGCGGCCTTGACGTCAGAGGCGTACTGGTCCGAGCGTTCCTGACCGGACAGCTCGGCGATCGCGTCCATGGTCGCATCGGTGACGGCGCGGAGCAGGGCGCCCTTGGAGTACTGCCGCGAGAGCCCCTCGACGTCGACCGGGGGCCCGAACCGGACGGTGACCTTGGCCGGGTGGAAGCCGTTGGAGCCGGCCGGCTGGACCTTGTCGGTGCCGATGACCGCGCACGGCAGCAGGGTCGCCCCGGTCGCGATGGCCATCCGGGCCACGCCGGTGCGGCCCTTGTGGAGCCGGCCGTCGGGCGAGCGCGTGCCCTCGGGGTAGACGCCGAACGCGCCGCCCTCGCGCAGGACCTCCTCGCCGAGCTCGAGCGACTTCATCGCCGCCCGGGGGTCGGACCGGTCGACCGGGATCGTCCCCGCCGTCGCGTGGAACCAGCGGACCAGGCCACCGCGCAGCCCGTGGCCCTGGAAGTACTCCGCCTTGCCGAGGAAGTGCACCTGCCGGCCGGAGGCCAGGGGGATGACGATCGAGTCGATGAACGACAGGTGGTTCGAGGCGACGATGAGGGCGCCCGAGCGCGGGACGTGGCGCCGCCCCTCGACGCTCAGACGGGTGGCGAGCGACAGCGGCGGCCCGATGAGGACGTGCCGCATCATCCAGCGGCTCGCCCTGTCCTCGAAGCCCGCCAGGGCGTCGCCCCTCAGCCCCACCAGCGGGTCACTCCCACTCGATGGTGCCCGGCGGCTTGCTGGTGACGTCGAGGACGACGCGGTTGACCTCGCGGACCTCGTTGGTGATGCGGGTGGAGATCTTGGCGAGCACGTCGTACGGCACGCGGGTCCAGTCCGCGGTCATGGCGTCCTCGGACGAGACCGGCCGCAGGACGACCGGGTGGCCGTAGGTGCGGCCGTCGCCCTGGACCCCCACCGACCGCACGTCGGCCAGCAGCACCACCGGGCACTGCCAGATGTCGCGGTCGAGGCCGGCTGCCGAGAGCTCGTGCCGGGCGATCGCGTCCGCCGCGCGCAGGACCTCCAGGCGCTCGGCGGTCACCTCGCCGACGATGCGGATGCCGAGGCCGGGGCCGGGGAACGGCTGGCGCCAGACGATCGCCTCGGGGACGCCGAGCTCGAGCCCGACCTGCCGGACCTCGTCCTTGAACAGCGAGCGGAGCGGCTCGACGAGCTTGAACTGCAGGTCGTCGGGCAGGCCACCCACGTTGTGGTGGCTCTTGATGTTGGCTGCGCCGGTGCCGCCGCCGGACTCGACGACGTCGGGGTACAGCGTGCCCTGCACGAGGAACTCGACCGGGTGCTCGTCGTCCCCGCGGCTGCCGACGACGTCGCGTGCCGCCTGCTCGAAGACGCGGATGAACTCGCGGCCGATGATCTTGCGCTTCTCCTCGGGGTCGGACACCCCGGCGAGCGCGTCGAGGAAGCGCTCCCTGGCGTCGACGACCACCAGGTCGACACCGGTCGCGGCGACGAAGTCCTTCTCGACCTGCTCCGCCTCCCCTGACCGCAGTAGCCCGTGGTCGACGAACACGCAGGTCAGCTGGTCGCCGACCGCCTTCTGCACCAGCGCGGCCGCCACGGAGGAGTCGACCCCGCCCGAGAGCGCGCACAGCACCCGCGACCCGCCGACCTTCTCGCGGATCGCCTCGACGAGCTCGTCGACGACGTTCGCGGCGGTCCAGTCGCCGGAGAGGCCGGCGCCCTTGTAGAGGAAGTTCTCGAGCACCCGCTGGCCGAAGGTCGAGTGCATGACCTCGGGGTGCCACTGCACGCCGTAGAGCCGGCGCTCGTCGTCCTCGAACGCGGCGACGGGCGCGCCCGCGGTGGACGCGGTCACGCGCATGCCCTCGGGTGCCTCGGTCACCGAGTCGCCGTGGCTCATCCACACCGACTGGTCGGTGGGCTGGCCGTTGAACAGCGTCGAGGACGGGTCGGAGACCTGTGCCGGCGTCGCGCCGTACTCGCCGAGCCCGGTGTGGGCGACCGTGCCGCCGAGTGCCTGCGCCATGGCCTGGAACCCGTAGCACATGCCGAAGACGGGGATCCCCGCCTCGAGGACCGCGCGGTCGAGACCGGGCGCGCCCTCGGCATACACCGACGCGGGGCCGCCGGACAGGATGATCGCGGCCGGGTCCTTGGCGAGGAGCTCCTCGACGGACGCGGTGTGCGGCACGACCTCGCTGTAGATGTCGGCCTCGCGGACGCGCCGCGCGATGAGCTGGGCGTACTGCGCACCGAAGTCCACGACCAGCACGGGCCGGGACTGCAGCGGGGTGGCGGGCACCTCGACGCGGTCGCCCTCGGGCGCCTCCACCCGGTCGTCGTCCTGGGCCTGGGTCACGTCACTGGCTGCGGCGTCGGTCACGGGGAAAGGCTACCGGCCAGCCGCGGCTCGACCTCCGTCGCCACCCGTCGCTCGATCCAGAACGCGACCAGCGGGACGCACGCGCCCACGACGATCGCCGCCATCCGCCCGAACGACCAGCCGACCTTGAAGCCGAGGTTCGCCACGGTGAACACGAACACCATGAAGATCAGCCCGTGCACCGGGCTCCACCACGACAGGGCCGCGTTGTCGAAGCCGTACTTGAGGACCATCTCGGTGATCAGCACGAACATCGCGAGGCCCGCGAGGATCGCCATCACCTTGAACCAGCCCAGCGCGCGCCGCGCGCCCTGCACATCCCGGATCTCAGTCGTCGTCACGTCGGGCATCCTCTCGCACCATCCTGGACCACATGAACACGGCGAACGCCGCGAACACCCACCACTGCACGGCGTATGCCGCGTTGCGCCACTTCAGGCCGCCCTCCACCGCGGGCGGGGGCACCCGCTGCACCCCTGCCGGGGCGGGGATGCCGGACCCGGTCGCCGTCCGCTCGGTCTGGGCGAAGACGAAGGCGTTGTAGAGCTCCCCGGGCCACTCGTTGACGAGCACCGCCAGGTCCACCGAGCCGCGCGCCGGCTCCGGCCAGGCGGGTGCACCCGGCGGCGGGTCGGAGGGCGACTCCCCCGGGGCGAGCGAGCCGTCGACCGACACCGTCCCGGTGGGCGGCTCGACCGGCCTGCTGGTGTCCGTGACGAACCCGCGCACGACGGCGATCCGCGCCCTGCTCTCGGTGACGTCGAGCGGCGTGACCACCCAGTAGCCGGTGCGGCCCTGGAGGCGGCGGGGGCCCACGAGGAACTGGCCGTCCGCGGCATACGTCCCGACGGCGGTGACGCTGCGCCCGGACTGCGGGTTCGGGAACGGCTGGTGCGGCCGGACGACGGTGTCGAGCAGGGCCGGACGCGCCTCGTGGGCCTTGCGCAGGGCATCGGCGAGTCCCTTGTCCTGGGCGACGTGGAGCTGCCACAGGCCGAGCTGGATGCAGCCGGCGACCACGACGAGGACGACCGCGAACAGGCCGAGCCAGCGCGGCTTCAGGGCGGTTCGCAGCACGCGACGAGGCTACGTGACGTCCCTGTGCGCACCGACACGCGGCCCGTGGGCCGCCGGAAAACCGGTGTCGTCGTGTCCGTGCCCGCACCTACCGTGGTGCCCCTGATGCGCGAGATCCCCTTCCCCGACCCGGGCCGGCCGGACACCCGGAGCACCGCCCGGTTCCTCGTGTGGGTCGCCGCCCAGCAGTGGCCGACCCAGGTCGCCGGCATGGCCACCGGCGCGGTGTGGATGCTCGCCATCGCGCTCATCCCTGCCGCCGTGGGCAAGGGCGTCGACGACGGCATCGTGGCCGGCAGCCCCGCAGGCCTGGTCCGGTGGGCCCTCGTCCTGCTCGGGCTGGGCGCGGTGGCGGCCTCGATGGCCGCGGCACGGCACTGGTTCGCGGTCCAGAACTGGCTCTACGCGTCCTACCGCGGCGCCCAGCTCAGTGCCCTCGGCGCCGAGCGCGCCGGGCCGGCGCTGACCCGCACGCTGCCGTCGGGCGAGGTGGTCGCGGTGTTCGCCAACGACGTGATGCGGCTCGGAGGGCTCTACGACGTCATGGGCCGGTTCTCCGGCGCCGTCGTCAGCTACGTCGTCGTCGGGGCGATCCTGCTCGCCGCCTCTCCCCCTCTGGGCTGGCTGGTCCTGCTCGGCGGCCCGGTCATGCTGGGCAGCCTCACCCTCATCGTGCGACCGCTCCAGCGTCGCCAGGCGCGCCAGCGCGAGGAGGCGGGACGGCTCACCACGCTGGGCGCCGACACGGTCGCCGGGCTGAGGGTGCTGCGCGGGATCGGCGGGGAGCAGACCTTCCTGCGGCGGTACGAGGCGCAGTCGGCCCGGGTGCGGGCGACGGGGTTCCGCGTGGCCGGGCTCCAGGCGGCGCTCGACTCCGCCCAGGTGCTGCTGCCCGGCGTGTTCGTCGTGCTCGTCACCTGGCTCGGGGCCCGCCAGGCGGTGGAGGGACGGATCACGCCGGGTCAGCTCGTGGCGTTCTACGGGTACACCGCGTTCCTCACCATGCCGCTGCAGACGGCGGTCGAGGTGATCGATCGCGGCATCCGGGCCCACATCGCAGCCGGCCGGATGCTGCGCGTCATGGCGGTCGAGCCCGACCACGCGCCCGGCCAGGCCGCCCGCGTGGAGCTGCCCGACCCCGGAGCCGACCTGGCCGACCCGCTGTCGGGCACCGTCGTCCGCGGCGGCCGGCTCACCGCGATCGTCTCGGCGCGGCCCGAGGAGTCGGCGGCGGTCGCCGAGCGTCTCGGCCGCCACGGGCCCGGGCCGCACCAGACCACCTGGGGCGGCGTGCGACTCGACGACCTGCCGATCGAGCAGGTGCGGCAGTCGGTCGTGGTGAGCGAGCCCGACCCGCGCCTGTTCACCGGCGTGCTGCGCGAGGAGCTGCTGGCCGCCCGCCGGCCCTCGCCGGCGGCGGCCGGAACCGGGGAGGGGAGGTCCGCGGGGACGGCTCCGGGGACCGTGGCGGACGCGGAGGTGCACCGGGCCCTGGAGACGGCCAGCGCGCTCGACGTGCTCGACGCCGTCCCCGACGGGCTCGACGGGCTCGTCGAGGAGCGCGGCCGGTCGTACTCCGGCGGCCAGCGACAGCGGCTCGCCCTCGCCCGGGCGCTGCTGACCGACGCCGACGTCCTCGTCCTGGTCGAGCCGACGAGCGCGGTGGACGCCCACACCGAGGCCCGCATCGCCGAGCGGCTCGCCGAGCACCGCAGGGGCCGCACCACCGTCGTCACCTCGGTCAGCCCGCTCGTGCTCGGCCAGGCCGACGAGGTCGTCCTGCTCGAGGACGGCCTCGTCACCGCCCACGGCACCCACCGCGAGCTGCTCGCGGACCCCGAGCACCCGGCATACCGGCACATCGTCATCAGGGAGGAGGAGCCGGCATGATGACCGACCACGCCCGGCGCACCCTGCCCGTGGCCGACACCGCCGCCGTCTGGCGGCACACCCGCGCGCTCGCGTCCGAGCACCGGGGCCTCGTCGCCCAGGTGCTGGCCCTGCACGCGCTGGCTGCGCTCGCCGCCCTCGCCGCACCCTGGCTGGTGGGTCGGCTCGTCGACCTCGTCAGCGGGCGCGGCGGCACCGGCGACGTCGACCGGATCGGCATCCTGCTGGCCGTCGCGGTCGTCGTCCAGACGGGGCTCACGTGGGCGGCCCGGCGGGCGGCGTTCCTGCTGGGCGAGACGGTGTTCGCCCAGCTGCGGGAGCAGTTCGTGGCGCGCGCGGTCAACCTCCCGCTGTCGACGGTCGAGCGGGCCGGTACCGGCGACCTCGTCGCCCGCACCACCAACGACGTCGAGGCGCTGTCGCACGTCGTGCGGTTCGGGGTGCCGTCGCTCTTCGTCGCCTCGATGACCGTCGTGATGACGGTCGTTGCTGCGCTGCTCACCTCCCCGCTGGCGACCCTGCCGATCCTGCTCGGCGTGCCGTTCTACTGGATCTCGACCCGCCGCTACCTGCGCAGGGCCGGCGACGGCTACCTGTGGGAGCGGGCGACGTATGCCGCGCTCAACGGCGTCGTCGCCGAGACCGTCGACGGCGCCCGCACCATCGACGCCCTGTCGCTGGCCGGCGTGCGCCGCAGCCGGTTCCAGGAGGCCCTGCGCGAGTGCTACCGGGCAGAGCGGTACACCCTCGGCCTGCGGCTGCGCTGGTTCCCGGCCGTCGTCTTCGGCTACAACGTGCCGACCGCGGGTGCGATCGTGTGGGGCGGCTGGCTGGCGATCACCGGGCACGTCACGGCAGGCGTGGCGACCGCGGTGACGCTGTACATCCAGCAGATGGTCGGCCCGCTCGACGAGCTGCTCGGCTGGCTCGACGAGATCCAGGTGGGGGCGACGTCGCTCGCCCGGGTCATCGGCGTCGGCGAGGTGCCGCCGGACCGGGTGGCCACCGGCGCGCGCCCCGACGGGCCGGAGATCGAGGTCGACGACGTCCGGTACGCGTACCGCACCGGCCACGACGTGCTGCACGGCGTCTCGCTCGACCTGCGTCCGGGCGAGCGGCTCGCGGTCGTCGGGCCCTCAGGTGCGGGGAAGTCCACGCTGGGGCGGCTCATGGCCGGCATCGACGGACCGCGCGAGGGACGGATCGACGTCGGTGGCGTGCCGCTCGTCGACCTCGACCTCGGCGACCTGCGCGGCGAGGTGGCGCTGGTGACTCAGGAGCACCACGTCTTCGTCGGGACGCTCGCGGACAACCTGCTGCTCGCCCGTCCCGGTGCCGGCACGCAGGAGCTCGAGGAGGCGCTGCGGGCCGTCGACGCGCACGAGTGGGCACTGGGGCTGCCCGAGGGGCTGGAGACGGTGGTCGGCAGCGGCGGGCACGCGCTCACCGAGGCGCAGTCGCAGCAGCTCGCGCTCGCCCGGCTGGTGCTCGCCGACCCGCACACACTGGTGCTCGACGAGGCGACCTCGCTGCTCGACCCGCGGGCTGCCCGGCACCTCGAGCGCTCGCTGGCAGCCGTGGTCGAGGGCCGCACGGTCGTCGCCATCGCCCACCGGCTGCACACCGCGCACGACGCCGACCGGGTCGCCGTGGTGGAGGACGGGCTCGTGAGCGAGATCGGGACGCACCACGAGCTGGTGGCCGCGGATGGCCCCTATGCCGCCCTCTGGGCGTCGTGGCGCGACGAGCCCTCGCCCGTGGCCGGCGGCAGCCCCGCGTCGGGGCGCCACCCGTCGGCCGGGTAGCCGAGCCGACGTCGGCCGCTCGCGGCACTGTGCGGTGCCCCAGCCCGCGGGGCAACGCGCAGTGCTCGCACCGGCGGTCCTGCGGCACCTCCGGCCGGGTCGCGAAGATTCTCCGGAGACTCGCGTAACCCCGTGACAGAGCCGTCGTTGTCTGGGTGGTGTGGCTGGAGACCCACCCCCGGCTCGTCTCCAGTCACACCACCCACGATCGCGGTTGGCGGGGGGCAGGGGGCCCCGTCAGCCGCCACCCGTGTCAGGGGCACACACCGCTGGAGCGGGCGCCCCCGACCGCCGCCCAGACGCTCAGCCGCCGAAGCTGGGCGCCGTGTCGGTCGCAGGCAGCGCCGACGCGTCCTGCGCCGCCGGGCCGTACCGCGTGACCGCCGGCCGCGGCGCGGGAACCGGCTCGACCCGCACGTACCCCTCGTCCTGCGCCGGCCGCGGGTCGGCCCCGCCCTTGACGGGCCAGAACGACATCGCGCGCTCGGCCTGGGCCGTGATCGTCAGCGACGGGTTGACGCCGAGGTTCGCGGAGACGGCCGACCCGTCGACCACGTGCAGGTCGGGGTAGCCCCACACCCGCTGGTACCCGTCCACCACGCCCCGCTGCGGGTTGGAGCCGATGGCCACGCCACCGAGGAAGTGCGCCGTCAGGGGGATGTCGGCCACCTCGCCCAGGCTGCTGCCGGCGAACGCCCGCAGCCCCGTCGCCTCGGCGAGCCGCCGGGCCAGCACCCGCATCGCCTCCTGCCCCTCGGGGATGAAGGTCGGGTTCGGCTCCCCGTGTCCCTGTCGCGAGGTCAGGCCCCACCCGCCGAGCAGGCCGCGGCGGCCGCTGACGCGCAGCGAGTTGTCCTTGGACTGCATGACGAGCCCGATGACGGTGCGCTCGCTCCAGCGCCGCACCGAGAACGACCGCACGAAGACGACCGGGTGCTTCACCGCCTCGACGAGGAACTGCACCGGCCGGGGCAGCCGGCCGCCCGGGACGAGGATCGTCGCGAGCAGGCCCATGGCGTTCGAGCCGGGGCCGTAGCGGCAGTTCTCGACGTGCGTGTCGGCGGTCGGGTGGAAGGACGACGTGATCGCCACACCCCGCGACAGGTCGGCGTCCTGCGGCACGCGCTCGGTCATGACGCCGTTGAGCGCCTCGGAGTTGGTCCGGGTGAGGTGCCCCAGCCGCTCGGACAGCCGCGGCAGCACCCGTTCCTCCCGCATGCGGTGCAGCAGCTTCTGGGTGCCCCAGGTGCCGGCCGCGAACACGACCTGCTCGGCGGTCACGGTCTGCCGGGTGCCCCGCGACCACGCGCCCGTCCGCTCGTGCGTCACGGCATACCCGCCACCGCGGCCCGGCTCGACCCGCACCACGGTGCGCATCGGCTCGATCGTGGCGCCGAGCGACTCCGCGAGCGCGAGGTAGTTCTTGACCAGCGTGTTCTTCGCACCGACCCGGCAGCCGACCATGCAGTTGCCGCACTGGGTGCAGCCGGTGCGGTCCGGCCCGGCGCCGCCGAAGTAGGGGTCGGGCACGCGTCGTCCGGGCATGCCGTAGAACACACCCGTCGGCGTCTTGCGGTAGGTGTCCTCGACGCCCAGGTCACGGGCCGCCAGGCGCATGACCTGCTCGACCACCCCGTCGCACGGGTTCTCGACGACCCCGAGCATCCGGCTCGCGGTCTCGTAGTGCGGCCCGAGCTCGGCCTGCCAGTCGGTGATGTCGGCCCACTGCCGGTCGGCGAAGAACTCGGCCGGCGGCACGTACAGCGTGTTCGCGTAGTTGAGCGACCCGCCGCCGACGCCCGCACCCGCGAGCACCACGACGTCGGGCAGCCGGTGCACCCGCTGCACGCCGAAGCACCCGAGCCTCGGCGCCCACAGGTACCGGCGCAGGTCCCACGACGTCCGGGCGAAGTCCTCGTCGGCGAACCGGCGCCCCGACTCCAGCACGTGCACCCGGTAGCCCTTCTCGGCCAGCCGCAGCGCCGTCACCGAGCCGCCGAAGCCCGACCCGATGACCACCACGTCGTGGTCGAACGCCTCCGCGCTCACCGGCGACCGACCGCCTTGAGCACCTGCAGCGCCGAGGTCATCACCCGGACGTAGGTCTCCTGCGACATGCCGAAGGCCGGGCCGATGGGCAGGCCGTACTGGACCGTCACGTTCTGGGACTCGGTGTACTTGAGGATGCCCTCGGCGCCGTGCCGACGGCCGACGCCCGACTGCTTCATCCCGCCCATCGGGCTGGCGACGCTGCCCCACGCCGCGGCATACCCCTCGTTGACGTTGACGGTGCCGGCGTGGATGGCGGTCGCGACCCGCTTCCCCCGCGCCACGTCACGCGACCAGACGGAGGCGTTGAGGCCGTAGTCGGTGTCGTTGGCGAGCCGGATCGCCTCCTCGTCGCTGCCGACCCGGTAGATGGACACGACCGGTCCGAACGTCTCGCCGTCACGCAGGTCCATGGCGCTGGTGACGCCCTCGAGCACCGTCGGCTCGTAGAAGAACGGGCCGAGGTCCGGGCGGGCGCGGCCGCCGGCCAGCACGCGCGCACCCTTGGCCCGGGCGTCCTCGACGTGCGCGCTCACGCGGTCGAGCTGGGCCTGGGAGACCAGGGACCCCATGTCGGGCCCGTAGGCGAGGTCGGCACCGAGGCGCATCGCCTTCACCGCGGCGACGAACCGGCTGGTGAACTCCTCGGCCACCGCGTCGTGCACGAGCAGCCGCTCCACCGAGATGCACAGCTGGCCGCCCGAGGAGAAGCACGCCCGCACCGCCCCGTCGACGGCGCGGTCGAGGTCCGCGTCGTCGGCGACGTACATCGAGTTCTTGCCGCCGAGCTCGAGGGAGTACCCCACGAGCCGGCTCGCGACGGACTCGGCCACGGCGCGGCCGGTCGCGGTCGACCCGGTGTAGCAGACGTAGTCGGTGAGGTCGACGACCGCCTGTCCGACCGTGGGCCCGTCGCCGAGGACCACCTGCAGCACCGACTCGGGCAGGCCGGCCTCGGTCAGCAGCTGCACCGCCTGCAGCGCGGTGAGCGAGGCCTGCAGGTCGGGGCGCAGCACGACCGCGTTGCCCGCCATGAGGGCGGGGATCGCGTCGGTGATGGCGAGGCTGAGCGGGTAGTTCCACGGGCTGACGACGCCCACCACCCCGCGGGGGTGGTGGTGCTCGGTGCTCTGCGTGAGCACCGGGAACAGCCCCGGCCGCCGCCGCGGCCGCAGGTATGCCGCGGCCGAGCGGGCGTAGTGCCGCGCCACGATCGCGACGTCCGCGACCTCCTCGAAGGCCTGCGCGCGCGTCTTGCCCGACTCCAGCTGCACGATGTCGAGCAGCTGGACCTGCCGCTCGAGCACGAGGTCGTGGTAGCGCAGGAAGACGCGCTCGCGCACCTCCACCGGGGTCCGGGCCCAGGCGCGCTGCGCGGCGCGCGCGGCGTCGACGGCCACGGCGACGTCCTCGCGCGTCGAGAGCGGGAGCGTCGCGAGCGGCGCACCGGTCAGCGGCGTGACGCTGCGGTGCTCGGCCGCCCGCGGGGCGCACACGACGCGCCGGGTGAGCCGGCGCACGAGCCCCGGGTCCACGGCATACGTCGCGGTGGGGTCCGTCTCGGGATCGGCGATGAGGTCCGGAGCCATGGCGTCAGCCTAGGTCCGCTACCCCTTCCTTACCAGTAGTCAGTTAGGCGACCTGCCCCACACCACCCCCACGTGTTGCCACGTGGTGGTCACGCAGCCGCCCCTCAGCCCGCGCGGTGACGATCTGCTGGCAACAAGTGGGGGAACCCGACCGTGGCGGTCAGCTCTGCTGGTAGGGGGCGACGACGACCTCGACCCGCTGGAACTCCTTGACGTCGGAGTACCCCGTCGTGGCCATCGCGCGGCGCAGCGCGCCCACGAGGTTGGTCGTGCCGTCGGCGACGCGACCCGGCCCGAAGAGGATCTGCTCGAGCGAGGCGACCGCCCCGACCTCGACCCGCGAGCCGCGCGGCAGCTCCTGGTGGTGGGCCTCCGGGCCCCAGTGCAGGCCGCGACCCGGCGCGTCGGTGGCGCGGGCGAGCGCCGCACCGAGCATGACGGCGTCCGCGCCGCAGGCGATCGCCTTGACGATGTCGCCGCTCGTGCCGACGCCACCGTCGGCGATCACGTGGACGTAGCGGCCCCCGGACTCGTCGAGGTAGTCGCGGCGGGCCGCAGCGACGTCGGCGATGGCGCTGGCCATGGGCGCGTGGATGCCGAGCGTGCGGCGGGTGGTGTGGGCGGCGCCGCCGCCGAAGCCGACGAGCACGCCGGCCGCGCCGGTGCGCATGAGGTGCAGGGCCGCGGTGTACGACGCCGCGCCGCCGACGATGACCGGCACGTCGAGCTCGTAGATGAACCGCTTGAGGTTGAGCGGCTCGGCCCGGCCGGACACGTGCTCCGCGCTGACGGTCGTGCCGCGGATGACGAACAGGTCGACGCCGGCGTCGACGACGGTCTTCCAGAACTGCTGGGTGCGCTGCGGGCTCAGGGCCCCGGCCACGGTCACGCCGGCCTCTCGGACCTCACGGAGGCGCTGGGCGATGAGCTCGGGCTGGATCTCCGGGGCGTACAGCTCCTGCATGCGGGCCGTCGCGGTGGCCGGGTCGAGCGTGGCGATCTCGGCCAGGACCGGCGTCGGGTCCTCGTAGCGGGTCCACAGCCCCTCGAGGTCGAGGACGGGCAGCCCGCCGAGGCGGCCGAGCGCGATCGCCGACTCGGGCGACATCACCGAGTCCATCGGCGCCGCGATGACCGGGATGTCGAAGTGGTAGGCGTCGATCTGCCAGCCGACCGAGACCTCCTCGGGGTCGCGCGTGCGGCGCGAGGGCACCACGGCGATGTCGTCGAAGGAGTAGGCCCGGCGTCCGCGCTTGCCGCGTCCGATCTCGATCTCAGTCACCGCGCAAGGCTATCGGCCGAGGCCCACGGGGCCGAATGCGCGGGATGCACGGCACCCCGCCGCCGGGTGAGGGGTGCCGACGACGGGGCGCCTGGGGACGCCGTACCACGCACCAGCGTGGAGACGACGAAACCATGGTGCTCCCCTGCTCGACCCGAGGGGGACGGGCCGTGCAGGAAGCGTACGGTCGCGCGGTCCGGCAGCGGATCACCCCAAAGGCGTACGCGGCCTCCCACACCGTCTGGACGCCCGTGCGGGTCGCCTGACGGACGCCGGCCACCCGCCTGCGCGCCGCCTGCCCGGACGCCCGGCAGCGGGTCAGCGACCGCCGTAGTTCGGCGCCTCGACGGTCATCTGGACGTCGTGCGGGTGGCTCTCCTTGAGCGAGGCGGAGGTGATCCGAACGAAGCGGCCCTTCTGCTGCAGCTCGGGGATGGTGCGGGCGCCGATGTAGAACATCGACTGGTGGAGGCCGCCGATGAGCTGGTGCGAGACCGCCGCGAGCGGGCCCCGGTAGGCGACCTGCCCCTCGATGCCCTCGGGCACGAGCTGGTCGTCGCTGGTGACCTCGGCCTGGAAGTAGCGGTCCTTGGAGTAGGACTTCTTGCCGCGGCTCGACATCGCGGCGAGCGAACCCATGCCCCGGTAGGCCTTGTACTGCTTGCCGTTCACGAACACCAGCTCCCCCGGGGACTCCTCGCACCCCGCGAGCAGCGAGCCCAGCATCACCGTGTCGGCGCCGGCCACGATGGCCTTGGCGATCTCGCCGGAGTGCTTCATGCCGCCGTCCGCGATGAGGGGTACGCCGGCCGGCTTGGTCGCCAGCGAGGCCTCGTAGACCGCCGTGACCTGCGGGACGCCCACACCCGTCACGATGCGGGTGGTGCAGATCGAGCCCGGACCCACGCCCACCTTGACGGCGTCGGCACCGGCGTCGACGAACGCCTGGGCGCCCTCGCGGGTGGCGACGTTCCCGCCGATCACCTGCACGTGCCGCGTGGCGGGGTCGGTCTTCAGCCGCTGGACCATGTCGAGCAGGAGCCGCACGTTGCCGTGGGCGGTGTCTGCCACCAGCACGTCGACCCCGGCCTCGATGAGGGTGGTCGCACGCTGCCAGGCGTCACCGAAGTAGCCGATGGCGGCGCCGACGAGCAGGCGTCCGTCGGCGTCGTAGGACGCGTTCGGGAACTGCTCGGACTTCACGAAGTCCTTGACCGTGATCAGACCGGCCAGCCGACCCTCGTCGTCGACCAGCGGCAGCCGCTCGCGCTTGTGCTTGCGCAGCAGCAGCGTCGCCTCGTCGCGGGAGATCCCCACCGGCCCGGTGATGAGCGGCATGGGGGTCATCACCTCGTCGACCTTGGTGGTCGCCCACTCCGCGACCGGCGTGAAGCGCAGGTCGCGGTTGGTGATGATGCCCAGCAGACGGTTCGTGGCGTCGACGACCGGTAGGCCGGAGACGCGGTACTCGCCGCAGATCCGGTCGAGGTCCTCCAGCGTCGCGTCCGGGCCGATGGTGACCGGGTTGGAGATGATGCCGGTCTGGGTCCGCTTCACGAGGTCGACCTGGTAGGCCTGGTCCTCGATCGAGAGGTTGCGGTGCAGCACACCGAGGCCACCCTGGCGCGCCATCGCGATCGCCATCCGTGACTCGGTGACCGTGTCCATCGCGGCGCTGACCAGCGGCACCTTCAGGGAGATCTCGCGGGTCAGACGCGAGGTCGTGTCGATGTCCGACGGCGCGAGGTCGGAGTGACCCGGCAGCAGCAGGACGTCGTCGTAGGTCAGGCCCAGCTTGGCGAAGGGGTCGTGGGCCGGTTCGGCGGGCGCGGCGCCGGTCGCGGGGGCCGCAGCGGCCTCGTGAGCGGTCAGGTCGGGCAGGCGGTCGTCGACACCAAGGCTCATTGCCCAATCGTAAACCGGCCGCGACCGCCCCTCGTGCGCGCATGCTGCCCGGGCGGGCCGTCCACGATGCGGGACCTCACCGGGGAACTGCGCCGCCTTGAACAAGTCCATACCCTCCGGACCGCCCGGTGCCCCTCCCCTAGCGGTAGCGTCCGAAGCGTGCGGCAGCGTGCCGCGGGAGAGCAGGTCGACATGGCTGAGTTGTCACGGCTACCTGGACCCGTAGCCGACCTGTGGGACTGGCAGCTGCAGGGCTCCTGCCGCCAGAGCAACCCCGACGTCTTCTTCCACCCCGAGGGCGAGCGCGGCCCGGCCCGCCGGTCCCGGGACTCCGAGGCCAAGCAGGTCTGCCTCGGCTGCCCCGTCCTGGCCCAGTGCCGCGAGCACGCGCTGCGGGTGCGCGAGCCGTACGGCGTCTGGGGCGCGATGACCGAGGACGAGCGCGAGGCGCACTACGCCGGACACGCGGCCCCCGCGGCCAGCTGACGCTCCTAGACTCGGGGCGTGAGCCTGCTCGAGATCCCGATCTGTGACGAGTCCATCCGGCTCGGCCAGCTGCTCAAGCTCGCCGGCGTGGTGGAGGACGGCGCCATGGCGCGGGCGGTGGTCGAGAACGGCGAGGTTCTGCTCGACGGTGCCGTCTGCCTGCGCCGCGGCACCCAGGTGCGCCCCGGCCAGACCGTGGAGTATGCCGGGGAGTCCATCCAGGTGGTCGGCCCCGCCTAGCTGTATTGACCACGGACCTTGTTGACATGAGGGAGGACCTCCGGGCGAAGTGATGGGTGTCTAGTTCCGTCACCGCAAAACCGGAGGTCCTCATGT
>NZ_JBHUYG010000044.1:0-34060 GCF_042668795.1 Pedococcus sp. NPDC057267
GCGGCGTCCGTCCCTTCGCGCCCCGGGTGGGCGTCGTCAGGCTCCCGCAGCCTCCGGCGGGGCCTCGGAGATCTGGCGCAACGTCGCGACCATGCGGCACTCGGGCCAGTGCTTCGCGTGCAGGTCGGCGAACTCCCGCTGACCGGCGATCGCCTCCTCGAGGGTGTCGTACTGCATGATCGCGAACCCGCCGACGACCTCCTTGGCCTCGGCGTAGGGGCCGTCGACGCGCGAGGTCTCGCCCTCGCGGACGACGAAGTTGACGGCGTCCTCGGTCCCGTAGAGGCCTCCTCCGTCGAGGAACACCCCCTTGGCCGCCTGCTCGCCGATGTAGACGTCCATCGCGTCCATCAGCGCCTGCGGCGGCGCCCCCGAGCCCTCTTCCATCCTGACGAATCCCATGAAGCGAGGCATCTGCTCGATCCTTCCCGTGGTGAAGACGTGCACTGTCGCACGTACGTCGAACAGCGACCCCGGACTTCGACATGGGTGCCCGAAGTTTCTCGGCCGCGCCGAGCCGGCTCCAGGTGACGAGGCCGACGTCGCCGTCACTGCGGCTCGAGCGGGGATGGCGTCAGTAGACGGTGACGCTGCTGCCGACGGGCATGAGGTCGTTCGCCCAGATCATGTCCATGGCGGCGTTGCTGACGCGGGCGCAGCCGTGCGAGGCGGGGTAGCCGGGGATGACGCCGGCGCCGTGGACCGCGATGCCGCCGTTGAAGTACCGCGGGCGCCACAGGTCGCCCAGCGGGCCCTTGTCGAGGTGGTCCACGGTCCGGAAGACACTGAACGACCCGGCCGGGGTCAGCGCGACGTAGTCGGCCCCGTTGTAGGTGTAGTGCTGCCCGCTCCCGGTGCTCGTGTTGAGGATCGTCGTCACGCGACCGCCGCGGACCACGAGCAGCAGCTGGCGCGCCTTGTCGATCTCCACCCCGGTGCCGCCCGTGCGGGACTGGGGACGGATGCCGGCCTGGAGCGCGCGCCGGGTCGCGGGGCCGAAGACGCCGTCGCGCCCGAGCCCGGCCGCCTTCTGCAGCGCCATGACGGCCTGGGAGGTCAGGAAGCCGTAGGTGCCGTCGGCGCCGCCGTTCCAGTAGCCGAGCTCGGTCAGCCGCTGCTGCACCTGCTTGACGTAGGGCCCCGAGTCACCGGCCTGGAGGGTGTCGCCCTCCTTCTTCTGCGTCGGCGTCGGGGTCGGGGTCGTCGTGGGGGTGGCGGGCTTCGTCGGCGAGGTCGAGGGAGTGCCCGTCGGCGACGTCGTGGGCGCAGAGGTCGGGGGGGTGGTGCCCGAGGGCTCCGGCGTCTCGGCGGTCGGCGACGGAGCCTCGGTGGCGGGGCTCGACGGCGACGTGCTGCTCGGGGAGGCGGCCCCGGAGCTGGTCTGCGCGGTCTTCTGCCCGAACGTCACGCCCCCACATCCCCCGAGCAGGAGGGCTGCGGCGACGGCGCCCGCGAGGGCGGCCGAGGTGGTGCGTGCGCGGTTCATGGTGTCCCCTTCCGTGGCCGGGTGCCCGGCCCACGAACGTCGAGCCTGCAGCCATGGTGACGCACGAGGCGGCTGCCTGGTTGTCTGCGACACCGTGTCGGTCGCGACCGTGACCAGAACGAGGCCGGACACGCGGAACGATGCCGGACACAGTGGTGCGGCCGCCCTCCCCCCGAGGACGACCGCACCCTCCTAGACGCGCACCTGCGGCCGGAGGTTGCCCCGACCGGGGAGTTTTTTCTTCAACGACTTCGCGGCCGTCAGGCGTCCCCCGCCGCGAGGTCCGTGATCGCCTCGTGGACGGCCAGGACCCGCTGGGCCGTCTCGACGTGCAGGGCCTCCACCATCCGGCCGTTCAGCGTCACCACGCCCGTGCCGGCGCCGGCCTCCCAGGCCGCCAGGACCGCCCGGGCGTCCTCGACGGCCGCCTCGTCCGGGGCGAAGGTCGCGTTGCAGGTCTCGACCTGTCCGGGGTGGACGAGCGTCTTGCCGTCGAAGCCCATCTGCCGCCCCTGCCGGCACTCGGCCGCGAACCCCTCGGCGTCCCTCACGTCGTTGAAGACGCCGTCGAGGATGACCGTGCCGGTCGCGCGTGCCGCGAGCAGGCACAGCGACAGCCCGGTCAGCAGGGGCTGCCGTCCGGGGACGTGCTCGGCGTGCAGCTCCTTGGCGAGGTCGTTGGTGCCCATGACGAGCACCTCGAGCCGGTCGGACGCGGCGGCGATCTCCTCGCAGTGCAGCATGGCGGCCGGGGTCTCGACCATGGCCCAGAGCTTCGTCTGCTCGGGTGCCCCGGCGGCCTCCATCGCGGCCACGAGGGTGCGGACCTCGTCGGCGGAGCCCACCTTCGGCACGACGATGCCGTCGGGCCCGGCGGCGCACGCGGCGGCGAGGTCGTCCTCGTGCCAGCGGGTGCCGAGGCCGTTGACCCGGATCGTCACCTCACGCCGGCCGTACTCCCCGGATCGCGCCGCGGCACAGGCGTTCTCGCGTGCCTGCTCCTTCGCGTCCGGCGCGACGGCGTCCTCGAGGTCGAGGATGAGGGCGTCGACCGGGAGCGTCTTCGCCTTCTCGAGCGCCCGTTCGTTGGACGCAGGCATGTAGAGGACCGAGCGCCGGGGGCGGTATGCCGTGGCGTCGCCCGTCGTCGTGCCGGCCACGTCACGCACCTGCACTCTCGCTGGAACCGGGCTGCACTGCATACAGCTCGGCGAGCTCGGGGTCCGTGGCGGCGAGCCGCTCCGCGAGCTCGAGCATGACCCGGCACTGCTTGAGCGAGGCGTCGTCCTCCATCTTGCCGTCGAGCATCACGGCCCCGGTGCCGTCGCCCATGGCCTCGACGACGCGGCGGGCGTGGGCGACGTCCTCGGCCGACGGGCTGAACACCCTCTTGGCGATGCCGATCTGCACCGGGTGCAGCGACCACGTGCCGACGCAGCCGAGCAGGAACGCGTTGCGGAACTGGTCCTCGCACGCGACGACGTCGGCGATGTCCCCGAACGGGCCGTAGTACGGGAAGATCCCGTGCATCGCGCAGGCGTCGACCATGCGGGCGATGGTGTAGTGCCACAGGTCCTGCTGGAACGTGGTCCGCGGCGCGTTGACCGCGTCCTCGACCCCGGTCGGCGGGTCCTGGCGGACGAGGTAGCCGGGGTGGCCGCCGCCGACCCGGGTCGTCTTCATCCGGCGGTCCGCCGCGAGGTCGGCCGGGCCCAGCGACATGCCCTGCATGCGAGGGCTGGCGCCGGCGATGGCCTCGACGTTCGCGACACCGCGCGCCGTCTCGAGGATCGCGTGGACGAGGATCGGACGGGTGAGGCCGGCCCTCGCCTCGAGCTGGGCGAGCAGGCGGTCGACGTAGTGGATGTCCTCTGGCCCCTGGACCTTCGGCACCATGACGACGTCGAGCTTGTCGCCGATCTCGGTGACGAGCGTCGTGACGTCGTCGAGCACCCACGGGCTGTCGAGCGCGTTGACCCGGGTCCACAGCTGGGTGCTGTCGCCGAAGTCCGTGGCCTTCGCGATCGCGACGAGCCCGTCCCTGGCGGCGACCTTCCTGTCCGCCTTGACGGCGTCCTCGAGGTTGCCGAGCAGGACGTCGACGGTGCCGACCATGGCCGGCACCTTGGCCGCCATCTTCTCGTTGCTCGGGTCGAAGAAGTGGATGACGCGGGAGGGCCGCGCGGGCACCTCGGTCAGGGGCGCCGGGGCGCCGACGGCGAGCGGGGCGAAGAAGTCCTTGGGGCTGCGCACGCGGCGAAACTAGCAGCGCGCTTCACGGGGCGGTTATGACACAGTTCACGTGTGACCGAAACCGCGCCGCGACCCGTCGACGACGGGTCACCGCCACCCGCCGGCGGGGCGGGTGCCGCCGACGCCCCGGCCGTCAACATCACAGCGCTGTTCGCCGAGGCCGCCACCAAGTCGGGCCTCATGTGGGTGCAGCCGCCGGGCGACCGCGCGTGGCCCTTCTGGCACGCGTGGGCCGACGACACCGTGTATGCCGTGTCCGGCCCGGGCGAGCAGACGCTGCCCTGGCTGCCGGGCGAGGTCGTGCTGCTCCTGCGCAGCAAGGACAACGGCGGCCGTCTGCTCGCGGTGCACGCGACGTGCGAGGAGGTTGCGCCGCAGGACGAGCGCTGGGCGGCAGCCACGGCAGCCCTGTCCGCGGCCCGGCTCAACGCGACCGACGACCTGCTGGGCCGGTGGGCACGCGAGTGCACCGTGCGCGCGATGAAGCCGTTCGGGCCGCCCCTGGAGGCGCCGGGCAGCTACGGCACCGGCTCGGGCGCGGCCCCCGTCCCGCCGAGCACCGCCACGACGACGCACTGGCGGCCGTGGCACCTGCGCGGGCGACCGCGACGGCGTCGGGGCACCCGCCACCCGGACGACCGCTGAGCCTGCGGGCCGCGCACCGGCGCGGCGGATAGCCTTGCGGCGTGAGCACTCCGTCGCGCGTCTTCGTCGGCCGCCTGACCAGCCTGAGCGTCTTCGACCCGCTCGGCGACCAGGTCGGCCGGGTCCGCGACGTCGTGGTGACGTTCACCGCCTCGCGCCGCCGCCCCCGGGTCATCGGCCTCGTCGTCGAGGTGCCCGGCCGACGGCGGGTGTTCGTGCCGATGACGCGGGTCACCTCGGTCGACGGCGGCCAGGTCATCACCACCGGGCTGGTGAACATGCGCCGGTTCGAGCAGCGCGCCAACGAGGTGCTCGTGATGGCCGAGATCCTCGAGCGGCCGGTCACCGTCAACGACCCCGAGGGCGCGTTCGAGGCGACCGTCGAGGACGTCGCCATCGAGCGCGAGCGCGGCCGCGACTGGTCGATCTCCAAGGTGTACGTCCGACAGGGCACGCAGAAGTCCTCGCTCGGGCCGTTCCGGCGCCGGCGGGGCACCACGGTGCTCGTGCCGGTCGAGGACGTCAGCGGCATCCACCGGCACGCCGAGGGGCAGTCGGCCGCGATGCTGCTCGAGACGTACGACGAGCTGAAGTCGGCCGACCTCGCCGAGGTCATCCACGACCTGCCCAAGCGCCGCCGCGCCGAGGTCGCCGAGGCGATGGACGACGCGCGCCTCGCCGACGTGCTCGAGGAGCTGCCCGAGGACGACCAGGTGGAGATCCTCGAGGGCCTGCCGGTCGACCGCGCCGCCGACGTGCTCGAGGCCATGGAGCCCGACGACGCCACCGACCTGCTGCACAACCTCCCCGAGGAGAAGCAGGAGGAGCTGCTGCGCCGGATGGAGCCCGACGAGGCCGCCGACCTGCGCCGCCTGCTGACCTACGACGAGGAGTCGGCCGGCGGCATGATGACGACCGAGCCCGTCATCCTCGGCCCCGAGGCATCCATCGCCGAGGCGCTGGCCGTCGTCCGACGGGCGGAGATCTCCCCCGCCCTGGCCTCGACCGTCTACGTCTGCCGGGCGCCACACGAGACGCCGACCGGCAAGTTCCTCGGCATCGTCCACATCCAGCGGCTGCTGCGCGAGCCCCCGCACGGTGCCATCGGCGGCATCCTCGACAAGGAGATCGAGCCGCTCACCGCCGACGCCCCGCTCGGCCAGGTCACGCGGATCCTCGCGACCTACAACCTCGTCGGCGTCCCGGTCGTCGACGACGAGGGCCGCCTCATCGGTGCCGTCACCGTCGACGACGTCCTCGACCACATCCTCCCCGACGACTGGCGCGAGGAGCGGCGCGAGGTGACCCATGGCTGAGCGCGAGCGCCGCCGGGAGGCCTCGTCCCGGCTGGACCAGCCGCGCGACACCCGTCGCGCCGTGCTGCCCCGCCCCGCCCTGTCGCAGGAGACCTTCGGGCGCTGGAGCGAGGGCTTCGCCCGCTGGATGGGGACCGCGCAGTTCATCATCGCGATGACGGTCTTCGTCGTGGCCTGGGTGGGCTGGAACATCCTGTCCAGCCACGCCCTGCGCTTCGACGCCTACCCGTTCATCTTCCTCACGCTCATGCTCAGCCTCCAGGCGTCCTACGCCGCACCGCTCATCCTGCTCGCGCAGAACCGGCAGGCCGACCGCGACCGCGTGGCGCTGGAGCAGGACCGCGCCCGGGACGAGCGGAACCTCGCCGACACCGAGTTCCTCACCCGCGAGGTGGCGGCCCTGCGGCACGCCATGCGCGACGCCGCGACCCGTGACTTCGTCCGCTCGGAGCTGCGCAGCCTGCTCGAGGAGTTCGAGGAGCGCGGCCTCGAGGTGCGCCGACGTGACGAGGCCGACAGCCGCGAGGAGACGGGCGGGTCGGCCCCGGAGGCAGCGGCGACCTAGCATGGGTGGCATGTCCGCCCCCTCTGCAGCACCCGTGACCGACGACGCCCTCCGGCAGGCGCTGGCCACGGTCATCGACCCCGAGATCCGCAAGCCCGTCACCGAGCTGGGGATGGTCGAGAGCTGCACGGTCGACGAGGCCGGCCGGGTCGCGGTGACGATCCTGCTCACCGTCTCCGGCTGCCCGATGAAGGACACCCTGACCAAGGACACCACCGCGGCCCTCGCGAAGGTGCCCGGGGTCACCGGCGTGACGGTCTCGCTCGGGGTCATGAGCGACGAGCAGCGGACCAAGCTCCGGGAGCAGCTGCGGGGCGGGACGCCCGAGCGCGAGATCCCGTTCGCCCGGCCCGGCTCCCTCACCCGCGTGTATGCCGTGGCCTCCGGCAAGGGCGGCGTCGGCAAGTCGTCCGTGACGGTCAACCTCGCGGCATCCCTGGCCGAGAGCGGCCTGCGGGTCGGCGTGGTCGACGCGGACGTGTACGGCTTCTCCGTGCCGCGCATGCTCGGTGTCGAGCACCGGCCCACCCAGGTCGACGACATGATCCTGCCGCCGGTCAGCCACGACGTGAAGGTCATCTCGATCGGCATGTTCGTTCCCGGCAACCAGCCCGTCGTCTGGCGCGGGCCCATGCTGCACCGCGCGCTGCAGCAGTTCCTCGGCGACGTGTTCTGGGGCGACCTCGACGTGCTCCTGCTCGACCTTCCGCCCGGTACCGGCGACATCGCGATCTCGGTGGCGCAGCTCATCCCCACCGCGGAGATCCTCGTCGTGACGACGCCGCAGCAGGCGGCCGCCGAGGTGGCCGAGCGCGCGGGGTCGATCGCCCTGCAGACCCACCAGCGCATCGTCGGCGTCATCGAGAACATGTCGTGGCTCGAGCTGCCCGACGGCTCGCGCCAGGAGGTCTTCGGCTCCGGAGGCGGCCAGGCCGTGTCCGAGTCGCTCACCCGCGCCGTCGGTGCGCAGGTGCCGCTGCTGGGGCAGATCCCGCTCGACACCAACCTGCGCGTGGGTGCGGACGAGGGCAACCCCGTCGTCCTGCGTGACCCCGACTCCCCGGCCGCCGTCGCCCTGCGCGGCATCGCCCGCGGCCTGGGCACGCGCTCCCGCGGCCTGGCGGGTCGTTCGCTCGGTCTGTCCCCCGTCGGCCGCTAGCCCGACGCAGCGCCGCCTGCAGCGTCACCGTCCCCGCCGGCCCCGGTTCCCCGCTCGTCTGCGCGCAGATGGCCGTACCACTGCGCGCGGAGCGGATCAGCGCGCAGTGACACGCTCGTCTGTGCGCAGACGAGCGTGTCAGGTGGCGTCGTCGTCGAAGGGCGTCGGCAGCGACGGGTCGCGTGACACCGGGCCCGAGCCTGGCACGGGACCCGCACTCGTCGTGGCGGCCGAGGTCTCGGGCTCGAACGGGGTCGGGTCCATGAGCGCCTCGCGCACGATCCGGCGCGGGTCGTACTGGCGCGGGTCGTACTGGCGCCAGTCGATGTCGTCGAACTCCGGGCCCATCTGCTCGCGCAGCTGACCCTTCGCCCCCTCGGCCATCGCGCGCGCCTGGCGCACGAGCCGGCCCAGCTTCGCGGCATACTCCGGAAGCCGCTCGGGGCCCAGGATCACCACCGCCAGCACGATCAGCAGGATGAACTCCCAGCCGTTGACGCCTGCCACGAGCCCTCCTGCTCAGCTGCCGGACTTGCCGGCCAAGGTCAGTGTGACCTCGATCGTCTCACTGCCGCGCCGGACGGTCATCGACACCCGGTCGCCGACGCTCTTGGCGCGGATGGCCACGACGAGGTCGTCGGCGCTGGTGACCTTGCGGCCGTCGAACTCGACGATGATGTCGCCCGCCTTGACGCCGGCCTTGCCGGCGGGGCCGGCCGGGTCGACCGGGTCGCCGCTGTCCGCGGTCGCCTTCGGCAGGATGCGCACGCCGTCGCCGGTGTACTGCCGGTCGAGCACGACGCCGATCACCGGGTGCTGGGCCGAGCCGGTCTTGATGAGCTGCTCGGCCGTCTTGACGACCTGGTCGCTCGGGATCGAGAACCCGACACCGATGTTGCCGGACTGGCTGTCGGTCGAGCCGGGGATCCGCGCGATCGCGGAGTTCACGCCGATGACCTCGCCGCGCATGTTGAGCAGCGGGCCGCCGCTGTTGCCCGGGTTGATCGCCGCATCGGTCTGGATGGCGTTGATGTAGGACTGCTGGTCGCCGTCGCCACCGGGGCTCACGGGCCTGTTCAGCGCGCTGACGATGCCGCTGGTCACGGTGGACTCCAGGCCCAGCGGGGCGCCGACCGCGATGACCTGGTCGCCGACGACGACGTCCTTGGACGACCCCATCGTGAGGGGCTCCAGGCCGGTGCGGTCGGTCTTGAGGACCGCGAGGTCGTACGACGCGTCACGTCCCACGATGGTCGCGCCGATCTCCGAGCCGTTGGAGAGCTCGATCCTGATCGTGCCGTTGTCCGCCGCGCTGGCGACCACGTGGTTGTTGGTGATGATGTGCCCGTCGCGGTCGAGGACGAAGCCGGAACCGGTCCCCGCCCCGTCGGCACCGCGCACCTTGATGGTGACGACGCTGGGCAGCGCCTTGGCTGCGATGTTCGGGATGGAGCCCTCCGGCCGCGCGGTGGACCCGGTGCCGGCGGTGGGGATCGAGGACGACGTGCGGTCGAGGCGGCCGAAGTCGATGCGGCCGGTCGCGCCGAGCCACCCGCCGAACACTCCACCGAGGACCGCCGCGACCAGCGCGGAGGCCGCCGCCACGGCCACGAGGGCGCCCCAGCCGGGGCCCTTCTGCTGCGGTGCCGTGGCAGGCACGGGGTGCGCACCGGTCCACGGAGCCGAGGAGCCGGCATACCCGGCATCGGCGGACGGTGCGGTGATCGGGTCCCAGCCACTGCCCGGCAGGCCGGCTGCGGAGGCACCGTGGGGCTCCGCGGCGATGCCGTGGTCGGCGACAGCACCGGCTGCGGCGCCGGCGGCGGCTGCGGCTGCGGAGGCCGGACCCGGTGCCGGGGACGCCTGCGGGTGGCCGGAGTGCTCGGAGCCGGACGGCTGCTCGCCGAAGGGGGTGTAGCCGGGCTGCTCCTGGCCGGGCTGCTCCTGGCCGTGCGGCTGGTGGGCCGACGGCTGCGTGGGCCAGCCCGTGGGCTCCTGCGCCCAGACCGGCTGCGGAGTCGCCCCGGGGTGCGGCGCACCGGCGGGCTCCTCGTGGGCCGCTGCCTGCGCTTCGCCCGTCGGCATCCACGGGTCGGGCTGCGTGCCCGGCGCACCGGGCGCGGTGCCGCCCGCGGCAGCGCCGGCGCCGGCGGAACCGAGCTCCTGGGTGTGCGACAGGTCGACGGGCTGCGTGTGCTCGACGGGTCGCGGCGGCGCCCACGGGTCCCAGTGGTCCGGGGCCTGCGCGGGCTCGGTGGGCTGCGGCTGGGTGTGATGCGGCTGGGTGTGCTGGGGCTCGGTGTCCTGCGGCTCGACGGCGGGAGCAGGGTCGGCCGGTGCGCCAGCGCGCTCGTCGTCGGCGCCCTGAGGGCTCGCCTCGGGGTCGCGCTCGTTGGTCATGGCGTCGATTCTGCCGAACGTTGGCGCGCTCCGCTGACAGTGGGTCCGACGTTCCGGACGGACGCCGCAGTGCCCGCGGAGCTGCCGAGGCCGCGCACCGTGAACGCGGCGGTGGCGAAGCCGGGCTGTGCCGACCGCGTGCGCTGCACTGCGGGCGAGGCCGGGGTGGTGGGCGAGGAGGGGGCAGCCGACCCACCGGTCACGACGAGTCCCCAGGCGGCGGCGGCCGTCGCGCCCGCGGCGATGCCAGCGAACACGGTCGCGCGACGCACCGACCGGTGCAGCGCGGGGGCGCTGCGGTCGACCACCGGCACGGGGGCGACGGGGACGGGAGGCAGGAAGTGGGGCCCGGCGCTGCCGGCGCGCGAAGCACCCCGGCCCGAGGCTGTCGGGGCGATCACGGCGGCCGACTCCGGCCCGAGCGCCTGCTCGGCCACCGCGAGCAGCAGGGAGCGCAGGTCACCGGGCACGGCGGAGCAGGCCGGAGCCCGCAGGGCGTCGAGGACCCGGCGCTCCTGCTCGACCAGCGCCCGGCAGCGGGTGCAGGCGACGAGGTGCCGGTCCCAGTGCAGCAGGCTCGCGGCATCCATGGCGCGGTCCGCGTAGGCGGTCAGGCGGTCGCCGAGGCACCGGCCGCCGCGCGGCGCCGGCCCCCCGACCAGTCCGAGGCGGGTCACCGCGACCCCGGCACCGCCCGGCCCAGCACCGGCAGCCGGCGCCGGGGGCTGGCGGGACGCTCGGAGTCGGTCGCCGGGCGCCCCAGCGACGGGTCGCGGTGGGCCAGCGACTCGCGCAGCTGGGCGCGGCCACGGTGGATGCGCGAGCGCACGGTGCCCAGCTTGATGCCGAGCGTGGCCGCGATCTCCTCGTAGGACAGGCCCTCGATGTCGCACAGCACGACGGCGGCGCGGAACTCCGGCGACAGCGCGTCGAGCGCACGCTGGACGTCGTCGTCGAAGTGGGTCGCGTCGTACGTCGCCTCCGGGCTGAGGTCGCGGCTGGGCAACCGGGCGGCGGACTCGTCCGACAGGGCGTCGAAGCGGATCCGCTGCTTGCGGCGCATCTTGTCGAGGAAGACGTTGGTGGTGATGCGGTGCAGCCAGCCCTCGAAGGTGCCGGGCTGGTAGGAGTGCAGCGAGCGGAAGACGCGGATGAACACGTCGTGCGTGAGGTCCTCGGCGTCGTGCGGGTTGCCGGTGAGGCGGTACGCGAGGCGGTACACCCGGGCGGAGTGCTGCTCGACGATCTCCTCCCACGTGGGCGGGACCCACGCGGGCTGCTCCTGGCCCTCTGCCCGGGGCGTGCCGATCATGTCGGTCGCGGTCACGTCCCTCACCTCCGGTCGGCGCACCCGGGGGTGCGTGCTGTGCACTCGGTCCAGACGACCGACTGGTTGAAATCGTTCCCCACCAACCTGAGGGTTTCCTGTACGTCTGCGGTCCGGACGGCCGCGTCCACGGCAGTAGGGTTTGCGCCATGAGTGCACAGAAGCCCGCAAGCTGGGCGTATGCCGAGGAGTTCGTGACCGAGAACGAGGTCATCGAGTCCGCCCGGCACCGCGGCGAGGAGCTGGGGGCGGTGCCCGTGGGCAACGGCGCCGGCGTCCTGCTGCGCCTGCTGGCGGCGGCGGTGCGCGCCCGCTCGGTCGTCGAGATCGGCACCGGGGGCGGTACGTCCGGGCTGTGGCTCCTGCAGGGGATGCCCGAGGACGGCATCCTCACGACGATCGACGTCGAGGCCGAGCACCAGGGCGCGGCCCGCAAGGCCTACGCCGAGGCCGGCATCGCGCACCAGCGCACGCGCGTCATCACCGGGCGCGCCCTCGACGTCCTGCCGCGGATGACCGACGGCGCCTACGACATGGTCGTCGTGGACGCCGACAAGCGGGAGTACCCCGAGTACGTCGACCACGCGATCCGGCTCCTGCGCTCGGGCGGGGTGCTGGTCCTGGACAACATGCTCTGGCACGACAAGGTCGCCGACCCGGCCGCCCGGGACGCCGAGACCACGATCCTGCGTGACCTGGGCAAGCGGCTGCGGGACGACGAGCGCCTCATCCCGGCACTCCTGCCCGTCGGCGACGGCGTGCTCGCCGCCGTCAAGCGCTGACGACGCTCGTCTGTGCACACACGAGCGTCCCACTGCGCACGGAGCGGATCCGAGCGCAGTGGGACGCAGGTGTGTGAGCAGACCTCCGGTCAGGCGGTGCCGGGGCCGGGCCCTCGACGGAAGCCCTCGGGACCCTCGGCGATGGCCACGACCTCGAACGGCTCCACGAGCACGGGTGCGGACCCGATGATCTTGCTGCCGGCCGACTCGGCCGCCCCGGCGCTGAACTCCTTCTGGAAGTCGTCGCGGTAGACGGCCTGGTCGAAGACGTAGGTCCCCTCGAACCAGCTGCCCTCGACCATGCGCCACGTCTTGAACGCGAGCCCGTCGAGGAACATGAACCTCGCCATCGAGGTCCCCACGACGTAGTCGCGCAGCTTGCCCGCCACGTCGGCGGGGGCCTCCTCCAGGGACCAGCGGACGGTCAACCCGTACCCGGCGTTCATCGCATTTCCTCCAGCCAGTGCAGGAGCAGCCGGGCACCGAAGCCCGTGCCGCCCTTGGTGTGGAGCCCGCTGTCGACGTCGGAGCGGCCGACCCCGGCGATGTCGAGGTGCGCCCAGCTCCGCGAGCCCGCGAACTCCCGGAGGAACAATGCTGCCGAGATCGAGCCGGCTCCGCCGCCGATGCCCGCGATGTGGTTGATGTCGGCGACGTCGCTGTCGAGGTTGGGCCGGTAGTCCTCGACCAGCGGGAACGGCCACAGCCGCTCTCCGGTGGCCTCCCCGGCCCGGACGAGCGCCTCGCCGACGGTGTCGTCGGTGGCGTAGACGGGGGCCATCGAGCGGCCCAGCGCGACCCGCGCGGCGCCGGTCAGGGTCGCGATGTCGAGCAGGACGTCGGGCTCGAGCTCGAGGTCGGCGTAGGCCAGGGCGTCGGCCATCACGAGCCTCCCCTCGGCGTCGGTGTTGCCGATCTCGACGGTGCGGCCGCCGTAGTGGGTGATGACGTCGCCGGGCCGGTAGGACGCGGCACCGACGGCGTTCTCCGCCAGGGCCAGCAGGCCGGTGACCCGGACGGGGACGGCCAGGTCGCGGCAGGCGGCCAGGACAGCCAGGACGATGCCTGCGCCGCTCATGTCGGTCTTCATGGCGAGCATGCCCTCGGCCGGCTTGATGTCGAGACCGCCGGTGTCGAAGGTGATGCCCTTGCCGACGAGGACGACGTGCGGCGTGCGCGCACCTGCTCCGTCGGGGGTCCAGTCGAGCCGGACCAGGCGCGGCGGGGTGGCCGAGGCGGCGCCCACGGCGAGCAGGCCGCCGAAGCCCCCGGCGCGCAGCTCGCGCTCGTTCCACACGGTCACCTCGAGGCCGTGCCGCCGTCCGAGCGTCCGGGCCTGGGCGGCCACCCAGGCCGGGTTCTTGGTGTTAGAGGGGACGACCGCCAGGTTGCGGGCGAGCATCGTGGCGGTGGCGCGCCGCACCGACCGGCGGACGGCGTCCTCGTCGTAGGCGCCCACCAGCACGACGACCCCCACGGGTCCCGGGCTCGGGGCGGTCCGGTCGCTCAGCCACCGGGGGCTGGTGTACCCGCCGAGAGCGAGCCCCTCGGCCAGGGCCGCCTGCGAGGCGAGGGGCTCACCGGCCGCGACGGTGGTGACGAGGGTCGAACGCCCGCGCGCGGCGCGGCCGAGTGCCGCACCGGCTGCCCGGAGGTCTGCCGCCGACCCGGTCCCCACGCCCACGAGCAGGACGGTCCGTGCGGCCCGCTCCCCGGGGGCCAGGGGCACGGCCGTGACGGCGCCCGCCGTCGCAGGCGGTTCCCACGTGTCCTCCACGGACCCGGCGTCGAGCGCCACCACGGCGAGCGCCTCCGCTGCCGATGCAGGTATGCCGTCGTCCCGGACCGGCACCGCGAGGACCAGGTCCGTGGGGTCGTGGTCGGCGAGGACGTCCGCGACGGGCAGCTGCTGGACGGACCAGTCGCTGGTGGCGGGGTTCAGGAGCTCGGGGTCTGGCACGGCCCCGACCCTACCCATCCGGTCGGGCCGCACGGCATACCGGCAGCGGACCCGCCACACCCGCCCCCGGGACGACGAAGGACCCCGGCCGGGCGCGCCGGCGGGGTCCTTCGTGGTGGGGGCGAAGCGTTACTTCAGGCCCTCGCAGTTGTCGATGGCGTCGCCGAGGGCACGCACCTCGTCAGGGGTCATCTCGACGACGAGCCGACCGCCACCCTCCAGGGGCATGCGCAGCACGATGCCGCGACCCTCCTTGGTCACCTCGAGCGGGCCGTCGCCGGTCCTCGGCTTCATTGCCGCCATGGGGATGTGTCCCTTCCGTCAGGCGTGGTTTTGGCTGGGCACACGGGTCCACGCCAGTGGTCGTCGGTCAGCAGGTGCGCGCCAGTTTTGCCTCATTATCCCGTGAAGGGCCCCACAGGTGAAATCCGCCGCACCGCAGGACCGGCATGATGACGCCATGACCGACACCCCCGCCCCCGACCAGTCCCCCGTCCTCCTCGAGCGTGACGGTGCCGTCGCCACCGTGCGGTTCAACCGCCCCGAGGCCATGAACGCGCTCGACGTCGCGACGAAGGAGGCGCTGCTGGCCGCACTGACCGAGGTGGCGGCGGACCCCGAGGTGCGCTGCGTCGTGCTCACCGGGTCCGGCCGGGCGTTCTGCGTGGGGCAGGACCTGCGCGAGCACGTGACCCTGCTGCAGTCCGACGACCCGTCGCTGTGGGAGACCGTGCCGACCCACTACAACCCGGTGGCCGAGCTGCTCGCTACGATGGACAAGCCGGTCGTGGCTGCGCTCAACGGGGTGGCGGCGGGCGCGGGCGCCGCGTTCGCGATGGCGGCCGACATCCGCGTCATGGTCGACACCGCGGGGTTCAACCTGGCGTTCGCCGGGATCGCCCTGTCCTGCGACTCCGGCTCGTCGTGGTGGCTGCAGCGCCTCGTCGGGCCGGCGCGGGCCAAGGAGCTGCTGCTCCTCCCCCGCACGGTGCCGGCGCAGGAGTGCCTGTCCCTGGGCCTGGTGACCACGGTGGTCCCGGCGGAGGAGTTCGAGGCGGAGGTGGCGCGGGTCGCGACGCAGCTGGCCGCGGGGCCGACGATGGCCTACGGCTCGATCCGGCAGGCCGTCGCGTATGCCGCCGGGCACCCGCTGGCCGAGTCCCTCGCCAGGGAGGGCGAGTTCATGGCGCGCACCGGTGCGAGCGCCGACCACCGCGCTGCCGTCGACGCGTTCCTCGCCAAGGAGAAGCCGGTCTTCACCGGCCGCTGACAGGTGGCGGGGGCGACGCCCGGCCGACGCGGTGGCTCACGGCGACCGCTCACGGCGACCGCTCACGGAGGCGGCTCACGGAGGCGCGGCCGCCCAGGGCGTGTAGGTCAGCAGCGTGCAGGTGAACCAGAACATCCCGAGCACGAGGACGACGGCCACGACACCGACCCGGCGGCGCCAGTGCGGGACGATCCGCGCCCCGGTCGAGGTGCGCATCGCGACCGACGCGACGAGCGCGGCGATCGGGAAGTCGAGCAGCAGGAAGCGCCACATGCTCGTGATGGGGCGCACGACCGCCAGCAGGTAGAGCGGGTAGGCCAGCGCCCACACCCGCAGCTCGACCGCCAGCCAGCGCCCGTGCCGCCCCAGGATGAGCGCGATGTAGGTCGCGACGAGCGAGACGAGCACCAGCACGCCGTACAGGCCGTGCGCGTCCCAGGCCCACGCCAGCCAGAGCACGAAGGGGCCGGACTCCGGCCTCTGCCCCCAGGCCGCCTGCACGTCGAAGAACGCGGTCGGCAGCCCGCTCACGAGGCCGACCAGCACCGGCCAGGACAGTGAGGAGACGGCGGTCGCGGCGATCATCAGCCCTGCCGTCACCCGTTGGCCGGCGAGCGGCGCCACCCCGGCCGCGCGGTCCTCGCGCCACCGCAGCACGAGGTGGGCCAGCACCGCGCAGGCGATGGCCGGCGCCACCGCGCGGGTGAAGCCGAGGACGACCGCGAGCGCCGCCACCCACGCGTACCGGCGCTGCATCAGCAGCAGCAGCGACGCCGCGATGAGCACGGCCGCCACGGCCTCGGTGTACGGCATGAGGAGCACGCCGGTCGCCGGGTACAGGCACCACAGCGACGCCGCCGTGAGGGCGAGGCGCTCGCGGGCGGGCTGGGGCGAGGCGTGCAGGGCAAAGTGGAAGCAGCGCCACACGAGCAGGGTGGCCGCGGCGCCGAGCAGCAGGTTCAGCGTGACGGCGGCACCGAGGAACGGCAGGCCCGTGAGCATGAGGCCGCGCACGAGGAACGGGAAGACCGGGTAGAACGCCCACTCGCTGTACGTCAGCAGCCCCGTGTCGGGGTCGGCAGGCAGCGGTACGGGGTAGCCGGTCTGCGCGATCCGGCGGTACCAGACGCCGTCCCAGCCACCGAGGATGTCGGCGACGTTGGGGTCGACGTGCCCGACCCCGGCGGGTGTCTGGAACCAGACGGCGGCCACGCCCATGGCGGCCACGACGAGGACGCGCGACGCGGCATACACGACCAGCAGGTAGGCGACCGGGTGGCGCAGGGCCTGCTGCGCCACGGCGCTGCGCCCAGCGGACGTCCGCAGTGCAGTCAGGCCGGCCGCGCTCACGGCGGGTAGTCCGAGGGCGGGTGGAAGACGAGGAGCTTCCAGATCCAGGCGACCTGGCCCACGACGCCGAGGGCGACCAGCACCCCGGCCCGCGTCCACAGCCACCGGGCGCCGCGCTCGACCCAGCCGCCGCCGAGCATCACGGTCACGAGGGGGAAGAGCGGGAGCGCGTAGCGGAAGATGCTCGTGAACGGGTCGAGGACGAACGCGAGGTATGCCGGGTACGCCAGGCACCACGTGCGCAGCTCGGGTCCCAGCGCCGTCGCCCACGGCCCGAGGGTGAGGACGACGATGGCCGTCACGAGGGCCGCGAGAGCGACGGGTCCGTAGACCGCGGCACCGTGGAAGTCACGGAACGCCCACTGCGACATGCCCAGCCAGGGCTTGAGCGGCTCGATGACGTGCCCGACACGCCAGGCCGCCATGGTGTCCGTGTAGGCCGTGCGCACGCCGGTCACGTGCCACGCGACGAGCGGCCAGACGACCGCCGCGAGCCCGCTGCAGGCGAGGGCGAAGGCGCCCGCGGCGTACTCCCCCGCCCCGACCGGCTCACGCCGGCGCCCGCGCCAGCGCACGAACAGCGCCACGGCGACCACGGCCACGACCGGTGCTGCGATCGGCCGGGTGAGGCCGAGCACCAGGGCCGCCACCCCCGCGCCGGCCCACTGCCGGCGCACGACCGCCCACAGGAGCAGGCACAGGACGAGCATGGCCATGGACTCGGTGTAGGCCAGCTGCAGCGACACCGCCGCCGGGAAGGCCGCCCACACCGCGACCGTCGCCAGGGCCACGGGCCGGCCGACCTTCTCGGCGAGCAGGACGGCCATCACGAGCGAGGCGCCGAGCCCGCAGACGAGCGCGACCGTGGAGGCCACGAGCGGGAAGCCCAACCCGGTGAGGTCCATCAGCGCCCGGGACACCAGCGGGAAGAGCGGGTAGAAGGCCCAGGCGTTCTGCGCGACCTGGCCATCGGGCAGGCGCGGGAGGACGTGCGGGTAGCCGACCTCGGCCACGCGCCGGTACCAGCTGCCGTCCCACAGCACCGTCATGTCCAGGGGCTCGACCGTGGGGCCGGTCCAGTCCATCATCACCGGCTGGCGGTGCGAGGCGATGACGAGCAGCACCCAGCTGACCGCCCTCAGGACGAGGTAGACGAGGCCTGCGCGCCAGAGCAGGGCGCGCACCGGGGACCGGCTCACTCCGGCCCGCCGGCCCGGTGGCACCCAAGGAGGTGGTCGTCCACGAGCCCGCAGGCCTGCATCGCGGCATACATCGTCGTCGGTCCGACGAAGACGAAGCCGGCCTTCTTCAGCGACTTGGCGAGGGCGAGGCTCTCGGGCGAGGTGGCGCGCAGCTCGGCGGTGCTGCGCGGCGGGGTGTGCCGCTTCGGCCGGTGCGACCAGACGAGGTCGTCGAGGCCGCCCTGCTCACGCAGCCCCAGGACGGCGCGGGCGTTGGCGATCGCGGCGTCGACCTTGAGCCGGTTGCGCACGATGCCGGCGTCGGCCATGAGGCGCTCGCGGTCGGTGTCGTCGAAGGCAGCGACGGCCTCGGGGTCGAAGCCGGCGAACGCGGCCCGGAACCGCTCACGCTTGCGCAGGATGGTGATCCACGCGAGCCCGGACTGGAACGCCTCGAGGGTGATCCGCTCGTAGAGCGCCCTCTCGCCGTGGACCGGCACACCCCACTCGCGGTCGTGGTACTCGAGGTAGTCGGGGCTCGAGCCGGCCCAGGCGCACCGCGTCAGGCCGTCCGCGCCGACGACGACTCCGCTCACCGGCGCGCCTCCGCGGCGCGCTCCAGCATCGCGGCGATGGCCCGCCCGTAGAGCCACTCGCTGCCCCTCGCCACGAGCGGGTCGAACAGCCGCTTGGCGGGCAGGGGGCGGACGACGGCGTCCTCGCGCCAGTCCAGGCGGGTGCCGTCGCCGTCGGGCGCCACGGTCACGTCGGCCCACCCGCCGAGCAGGCGGCCGGTCTTGACGACGCGGAACCGGCCGGCGCCGCCGGTCGGCGGCTCCCAGACGGTGACGAGCATCGAGTCGCGGAAGGCCAGCGGCCCGAGGCCGCTGATGCCCGCGAACCCCCAGCCGGGGGTCGGCTGCCCGGCGTCGAGCCGCATCCGGGTCAGCGGCATCCAGTCGGCGTATGCCGCGAAGTCGGTGACCGCCGACCAGACGGCCTCCGGGCTCGCCGGGGAGTGACGGGTCAGGTGGAAGCGGGCCATGGGTTCAGCCGTCGGCGCGGGGCGTCGGCGCGGCGACGTCGCGCGGGTCCTGCGCGGCCTCGAGCTCGCTGATGCGGGCCTGGAGCTGGTCGAGCACCGCGTCGACCTGGTCCATGCGGTAGCCCCGCAGCGCCGTGTCGAACCGCACGGTCGAGACCTCGCTGGCCGGGAAGTGCTCGGAGAGAACCGGGTCGGCCTGTGTCGTCGTCGCCGGAGCCATCGGGTCGTACCCGATCCGACCGGTCACGAGGGCGGCGAAGCCACCCACGAGCAGCACCGCGACGACGATGAAGAAGACCCAGACCACGCGCCCGATCGTCGCACGTCCGGCTGGGAGGGACCTAGTCAGCCCGCCGATCCGGCCTCGGGGACGTCGGCCGTGGTGACCGCCGCGCGGGTCAGCATCTCGACCACGTGGGGCACGTCCTCGGGCGCGAGCCGGACCGTCGCCCTGCAGGTGGAGTCCTGCCAGATCGACAGCACGACTCGGCCGCTGGCCGGGTGGCCGGAGATCCGCAGCGTGCGGCCTGCGACGTCGCGGCCGAGCACGACGTCGCCCAGGCGCGGCAGCGGCGACACGGTCATCGACCCATTCTCGTGGCGGCCGGGGCGGCGCGTCCATCCCCCGGTCGCCTGACCCCGGGACGTCGGCGGCCCGGCTACTCGGGCCGCTTGGCCGCCACCTGCTCGTCGGCCTCGATGATGATCCGGACTGCCTCGTCGACGTCGTCGGTCAGGTGCAGCAGGTCCACGTCCCTGGGGCTGACCGTGCCGGCGTCGAGGACGGTGCCGCGCAGCCAGTCGAACAGCCCGCCCCAGTAGCCCGTGCCCATGAGCACGATCGGGAACGACGTGACCTTCTGCGTCTGGACCAGCGTCACCGCCTCGAACAGCTCGTCCAGCGTGCCGAACCCGCCCGGCAGCACGACGAAGCCACGGGCGTACTTCACGAACATCGTCTTGCGGGCGAAGAAGTACCGGAAGTTGACGCCGAGGTTCACGTGCTCGTTGAGCCCCTGCTCGAACGGCAGCTCGATGCCGAGCCCGACCGACGCGCCACCCGCCTCGTGGGCGCCCTTGTTGGCCGCCTCCATGGCGCCCGGCCCGCCGCCGGTGATCACGGCATACCCGGCCTCGGCGAGGCGGCGACCGACCTCGGACCCGAGCTCGTAGAACTCGGTCCCCGGCTTCGTGCGCGCGGACCCGAAGACGGACACCGCCGGCCCGAGCTCGGCCAGCGCGCCGAACCCCTCGACGAACTCGCTCTGGATCCGCAGCACCCGCCACGGGTCGGTGTGCACCCAGTCGGTCGGTCCGCGCGAGTCCAGCAGCCGCTGGTCGGTCGTGGTGCCGGGGACCCGCGACCCGCGCAGCATGACCGGCCCCGTGCGGTACTCGACGTCCCACTCGGTGGCGCCGGCGGTCTGCCCCCGGTCGTCCTGGGTGTGGCTCAGGTCCTCGTGGTCGCTCACGCGCCCAACCTAGGCCACCACAGGCTGCGAGCCGGGAAACTGCGCCCTGCCCGCTAGGGTCGCGCGGGTGGACAGCACCCTGCAGGACAGCACCCGCCGGCGACTGCGCGCGATCGCGCTGGAGCGACAGCGGACCGGGCGTGTCCCGGGCCTCGTGGCCGCGGTGGTGCGTCGCGGCGGGCTGCTGTGGACCGACGGCATCGGGACCGTCGACGTCTCGGCGCCGCGGGTGCCCGGTCCCGACGACCAGTTCCTCGTGGCCTCCAACACCAAGACGTTCACGGCCGTGCTCGTCATGGCGCTGCGTGACGAGGGACGGCTCGACCTCGACGACCGGCTCGACGAGCACCTCCCGGGCGTGACCCAGCGGGCGACGGTGCGGCAGGCGCTGGCCCACGCCACGGGGCTGGCCCGCGAGCCGCTCGGCGACATCTGGGAGACGCTCGAGCAGCCCGACCTCGGGACGCTCATGGCCGACTTCGACGCCATCGAGCGCGTGGGCCGCCCCCACGACCGGTGGCACTACTCCAACGTCGTGTATGCCGTGCTCGGTGAGCTCGTCGCGCGGCTCGACGGCCGCCCGTGGGAGGAGTCGCTGCGCGCCCGGATCCTCGAGCCGCTCGGGATGACGCGCACGACGGTCGGCTTCGACGGCGGCCCGCGGGCGACGGGGTACCACCTGTCCCCCTTCCACGACGTCCCTCAGGTCGAGCCCGTCGTGGACCTGAGGGCGATGGCGCCCTGCGGCGCCCTGGCGAGCACGGTGGACGACCTGGCGCGCTGGAGCGGCTTCGTCGCCGACCCGGACCCGGCGGTGCTGTCCCCCGACACCCTCGAGGAGATGACCCAGCCGCAGCTCATGACCGACCCCGACGGCTGGACCAGCGCGATGGGGCTCGGCTTCTTCCTCGTCCGCTCGCCGCAGGGCCGCACCTGGGTCGGCCACACCGGCGGTATGCCGGGTCAGGTCAGTGGGGTCTTCACCCACCGCGAGAGCGGCACCGGGGGCATCGTGCTGATGAACAGGTCGTCCTCCCCGGACCCGACCGCCTTCGCCCTGGCACTCGGCGACCACGTCGTGGACCACGACCCCGCCGAGGAGCCGGCGTGGCAGCCCGGGACGTCGGTGCCCGAGCACCTCGTGCCGCTGCTGGGTCGCTGGTTCTCCGAGGGCAGCGGCTACACCTTCAGCGTGCGGGAGGGCCGGCTCGAGGCGCGGGCGGACGCCGCGCCGGCGGACCGCGCGCCGTCGGTCTTCGAGCGCCTCGACCAGGACACCTACCGCACCGTCTCCGGGCGCGAGCGCGGCGAGCTGCTGCGGGTCACCCGCGGGCCGGACGGCGCGGTGCTCAAGCTGAACTGGGCGACGTACCTCGTCTCCCGCGAGCCGCTGGCCTTCGGCGAGCAGCCCTCGCGGTAGCCACGCCCGCCCGCCTGCGGCAGGGACGCCGGGCCACCGGTGAGGCGGGGACGCCAGCCCGCCGGTGAGGCGGGCAGGCTCGACGAGGCGAGCAGGCTCGAGGAGGCGAGCAGGCTCGGGGTCAGGCGAGCCAGCGCAGCAGCGCGGCCTCCGCGGACTCGAGCTGGGCGACCGGCACCCGCTCCTCGTCGTGGTGCGCGAGGTTGGGGTCGCCCGGGCCGAAGTTGACCGCCGGGACACCCATGGCGGCGAACCGCGCCACGTCGGTCCAGCCCTGCTTGGCCACGACGTCGACGCCCAGGGCGTCGACGAACGCCCGGGCGGCCGGCCGGTTCAGGCCGGGTCGCGCCCCGCCCGCGTTGTCGACGATGGTGACGACGAAGTCGCTGAAGAGCTGGTGGACCACCGCGGCGGCCTCGTCCTCGGACTTGTCCGGTGCATACCGGTAGTTGACGGTGACCACGCACCGGTCCGGGATGACGTTGCCGGCGATGCCACCGGCGATGCCGACGGCGTTCATCGCCTCGCGGTACTCCAGGCCGTCCACCTCGACCGTCTCCGGCTGGTAGGCCACGAGCCGCGCGAGCACCTCGGCCGCGTCGTGGATCGCGTTGTGGCCGTTCCACGGACGGGCGCTGTGGGCGGCGATGCCCTTGGTGACGACCTCCGCCCGCAGGGTCCCCTTGCAACCGCCCTCGACGATCGACCCGGTCGGCTCGAGCAGCACGGCGAAGTCGGCGTCCTCGATGAGGTCGGGGCGCTGCTGGTGGATGTGCAGGAGGCCGTTGTACTGGCTGTCGATCTCCTCGCCCTCGTAGAACACGAAGGTCAGGTCCCGGGACGGCTCTGCGACCAGGGCCGCCTTGAGCTGCACGGCCACGCCGCCCTTCATGTCGACCGTCCCGCGGCCCCACAGCTCCTCGCCGCGGCGCTGGGTGGGCAGGTTCACCGGCTCCGTCGTCAACGGCACGGTGTCGATGTGCCCCGCCAGGACGACCCGCTCGGAGCGGCCCAGGCCGGTGCGGGCCACCAGGGTGTTGCCGATGCGCGTCGTCGTCAGGTGGCCCAGGGGTGCGAGCGCCGCCTCGATGGCGTCGCAGACGGTCGCCTCGTCGAGGCTGACCGACTCGATGTCGCACAGCGCCGCGGTGAGCGTGACGACATCCGCGGACAGGTCGAGGACGGCGGCGGTGGCCGCGTCCCCGGAGGTGCTCTGGGGGCTGGTCGACATGCCCGCCACCCTAGTGGGGCTGCGGATTCACGGAGCGCGCCGCACCTCTCGTACCCTTGGTCGCCATGAGCAGCGAGCGCACCGCCTGGGGACACGGCCTGGCCACGATCCACGACGACGGAGCCGTGCTCGACGCATGGTTCCCGCAGCCCGCACTCGGCGCGCGCCCCGACGACGCCACCGTGCCGCAGGAGCTCGAGGCGCTCGTCGGCAAGGACGACGTGCGCCGCGTGCGCCGCGAGGTCGTCACCGTCGAGGTCGACCTCGACCGGGCTCCGGCCGACCCGTGCGACGCCTACCTGCGGCTGCACCTGCTCTCGCACTGCCTCGTGGAGCCCAACACGGTCAACCTGGACGGACTGTTCGGCGTGCTCACCAACGTCGTGTGGACCACGCAGGGGCCGTGCGCCGTCGACGGCTTCGAGCTCACCCGCGCCGCGATGCGGGCGCGCGGCCCCGTGCAGGTGCTGGGCGTCGACAAGTTCCCCCGCATGGTCGACTACGTCGTCCCTGCCGGGGTCCGCATCGGCGACGCCGACCGCGTGCGCCTGGGCGCGCACCTCGCGCCGGGCACCACCGTGATGCACGAGGGCTTCGTCAACTTCAACGCCGGCACGCTCGGCCACTCCATGGTCGAGGGCCGCATCTCCCAGGGGGTCGTCGTCGGCGACGGCTCCGACATCGGCGGTGGCGCGTCCACCATGGGGACACTGTCCGGGGGCGGCACCGAGCGCGTGCGCATCGGCGAGCGCTGCCTGCTCGGGGCGGAGTCGGGCCTGGGCATCGCGCTCGGCGACGACTGTGTCGTCGAGGCCGGCCTCTACCTCACCGCGGGCACCAAGGTCACCCTGGTCGACGGGCGCGTGGTCAAGGCGCGTGAGCTCTCCGGCCAGGACAACCTGCTGTTCCGACGCAACTCGGTCACCGGCACCGTCGAGGCGCTCGCCCGGGACGGGCACGGCATCGTGCTCAACTCCGCGCTCCACGCCAACGACTAGGCATGTCCACGACCAGGGGACGAGTCCCCCTCGCCGAGCAGCACCGCCCACGCCGGGGGGTGCGTCGCCTCCTGACCCGGTTGGTGCTGTTGGCCTTCGTCGTGGCCGTCGTGGGCGCCGGTGTCATCGGCATCCGCGGTCTGCTGAACAGCTTCGGTGGGCCCGAGTGCCGCGCCACGGCGCTGGGCAAGAGCGTCACCTTCGACCCCAGCCAGACGGCATACGCGGCGACGATCGACGCGGTGGCGGAGAAGCGGGGGCTGCCCGCCCGTGCGGCGACGATCGCCATCGCCACGGCCATCCAGGAGTCCAAGCTGCGCAACCTCGCCTACGGCGACCGTGACTCCGTGGGGCTGTTCCAGCAGCGGCCGAGCCAGGGCTGGGGCACCGAGAAGCAGATCCTCGACCCGGTCTACGCGACGAACAAGTTCTACGACGCGCTCGTCAAGATCGACGGCTACGAGCAGATGCGCATCACCGAGATCGCGCAGAAGGTGCAGAAGAGCGCCTACCCCGAGGCGTACGCCGAGCACGAGCAGGAGGGACGGCTGCTGGCCTCCACCCTCTCGGGCCACTCCCCGGGCGGTCTCGGCTGCCGCCTCAAGGACGCCACCGACGGCCGGCCCACGGGCCTGCGCAGCGCGCTGGCCGACGAGCTCGGGGTCACCTCGACGGTCAAGGGCACCACCCTCACCGCGCGCGCCGGCTCCGAGCGGCTCGCGTGGAGCACCGGGGCGTATGCCGTGGCCAAGGCCGAGCAGTTCGGCGCGACCTCGGTGACCGTCGGGTCCCGGACGTGGACCCGGACGACGGGCTCCGACGGCTGGAGCTGGCAGGCGGCGCGCACGCCGGTCGGCGCGGACACGGTCGTCGTCCGGTTCGCCGGGGCAGGCTGAGCCCTCGCGGTCGGTCGGCCCGCTGCCGGTCCGGCCCCCGCGACACGACGACGCCCCGGCCGGGGGCCGGGGGCGTCGGGGTGGCCGCGTCGGGGCGGCCGGTGTGCTCGTCGCGTCAGCGGTCCGCCATGCCGACGTAGTCGCGCTCGGTGTGGCCGGTGTAGATCTGGCGCGGGCGGCCGATCTTGGTCTGCGGGTCCTCGATCATCTCGCGCCACTGGGCGATCCAGCCCGGCAGGCGGCCGAGGGCGAACAGCACGGTGAACATGCGGGTCGGGAAGCCCATCGACTTGTAGATGAGGCCGGTGTAGAAGTCGACGTTCGGGTAGAGCTTGCGCTCCACGAAGTAGTCGTCCTCCAGCGCGCGCTGCTCGAGCTGGAGCGCGATGTCGAGCAGCGGGTCCTGCACGCCACCCTTGTTGAGGATCGTGTCGGCGGTCTTCTTGATGATCGCGGCGCGCGGGTCGTAGTTCTTGTAGACCCGGTGGCCGAAGCCCATCAGCTTGACGCCGTCCTCCTTGTTCTTCACCTTCTTCACGAACGTGTCGACGTCGCCGCCGTTCTCGTGGATCGAGCTGAGCATCTCCAGGACGGCCTGGTTGGCGCCGCCGTGGAGCGGGCCGAACAGTGCGTTGATGCCGGCCGAGACCGAGGCGAAGAGGTTGGCCTGCGAGGAGCCGACGAGCCGGACCGTCGAGGTGGAGCAGTTCTGCTCGTGGTCGGCGTGCAGGATGAGGAGCAGGTCGAGCGCCTTGACCATGTCCTCGTCGAGGTCGTACGGCTCGGCCGGGAAGCCGAACGTCATGCGCAGGAAGTTCTCCGGCAGGGTCAGCGAGTTGTCCGGGTACAGGAACGGCTGGCCGACGGACTTCTTGTACGCGTACGCCGCGATCGTCGGGAGCTTGGCCATGAGGCGGACGGTCGAGATCTCGACCTGCTCCTTGTCGAACGGGTCGAGGCTGTCCTGGTAGAAGGTCGACAGCGCCGAGACCGCGGAGGACAGCACCGGCATCGGGTGCGCGTCGCGCGGGAAGCCGTTGAAGAAGGCTCGCAGGTCCTCGTGCAGCAGGGTGTGGCGGCGGATCTTGGAGTCGAAGTCCTCGAGCTGCTGCTGGGTGGGCAGCTCGCCGTAGATGAGGAGGTAGGACACCTCGAGGTAGCTCGACTTCTCGGCGAGCTGCTCGATCGGGTAGCCGCGGTAGCGCAGGATCCCCGCGTCGCCGTCGATGTACGTGATCGCGCTGCTGCACGAGGCGGTGTTGACGAAACCGGTGTCGAGGGTGACGTTGCCGGTCTCCTTGAGCAGCTTGGAGACGTCGTAGCCGTTGTTGCCCTCGGTCGCCTTCACCAGGCCGAGCTCGAGGGTCTTCCCGCCGGCCGTCAGGGTGGCGCCAGCCGTTGCGTCAGTCATGTGTGTGTCCCATCTTCCACGAGTGTGTGCGGGCACCCGTCGGGTTCGCGTCAGGGCGCTCGTCGCGCACTGCGACGCTACCCCAACCGTGCTCGCGCCCGGGAATCGGGCTGGTCAGGCCCCGAGGCGCCTGACGGCCTCGGCGATGCGCTCGTCGGACGCCGTCAGGGCGATCCGGACGTGCTCGCGGCCGTGGTGGCCGTAGAAGGTCCCGGGCGCGACGAGGATCCCCCGGTCGGCCAGGGCGGCCACCGTCGCCCACGCGTCCTCGCCGCGGGTCGACCACAGGTAGAGGCCCGCCTCGGAGTGGTCGACCCGCAGGCCGAAGCCCTCGACGGCCGACCGCAGCGCCTGCCGGCGTGCGGCGTACCGGGCCTTCTGCACGGCCACGTGCTCGTCGTCGCCGAGGGCTGCCGTCAGCGCCACCTGGACGGGCCACGGCACGATCATCCCGGCGTGCTTGCGCACCTCCAGCAGCTGCCGCACCAGCGCGACGTCGCCGGCGACGAAGGCGGCGCGGTAGCCCGCGAGGTTGGACTGCTTGCTCAGCGAGTACACCGCGAGGAGGCCCTCGTGCGAGCCACCGGTGACGCGGGGGTCGAGGATCGACGGCGTGGTCGGCCCCTCCGAGCCCTCGCGCCAGTCCAGCTCGGCGTAGCACTCGTCGCTCGCGACCACGACGCCGTGCTGCCGCGCCCACGCGACGACCTTGGCGAGGTGCTCGACGCCGAGGACCTTGCCCGTGGGGTTGCTGGGGGTGTTGAGCCACAACAGCTTCGGCGTCGTGGCAGGAGTCAGGGGCCCGAGGGCGGCGAGCCCGTCGACCACGGTCGGCGTCGCACCTGCGAGCCGGGCCCCGACGTCGTACGTCGGGTAGGCCACCGAGGGGAAGCCCACGAGGTCACCGGGCCCCAGGCCGAGCAGGGTCGGCAGCCAGGCCACCAGCTCCTTGCTGCCCACGGTCGGCAGGACCCCGTCGGGGTCGAGGTCGGGCACCCCGCGCCGTCGGGCGAACCAGCCGGCGACCGCCTCGCGCAGGGCAGGCGTGCCGTAGGTCTGCGGGTACCCGGGCGCGTCAGCGGCCGAGCGAAGTGCCTCCTGGACGACCTCCGGGGTGGGGTCGACCGGCGTGCCGACGGACAGGTCGACGATGCCCCCGGGCACGGCACTCGCCCGCTCCTTGTACGGAGCGAGCGAGTCCCAGGGGAAGTCGGGGAGGACGCGTGAGGTCACGCGCTGGCCTCCGCGCTCACTCGTCGTGCGACTGCGGGGGCAGGTCGGCGATGAGCGGGTGGTCCTTGTTGATGACGCCGAGCTTGGCCGCGCCACCCGGGCTGCCCAGGTCGTCGAAGAACTCGACGTTCGCCTTGTAGTAGTCGGCCCACTGCTCCGGGACGTCGTCCTCGTAGTAGATCGCCTCGACCGGGCAGACCGGCTCGCACGCACCGCAGTCGACGCACTCGTCCGGGTGGATGTACAGCGAGCGCTCGCCCTCGTAGATGCAGTCGACGGGACATTCCTCGATGCAGGCCTTGTCCTTGAGGTCCACACAAGGCTGGGCGATCACGTACGTCATGCCGCACATACTATGCGGCGTGTGTCAGGCGATGTCGGCAACCTCCACGTCGGGTCCCGGGTGGTCGTCCGGTGGCGCCTCGACGCACCCGATGCCGCCACCGGGGCGACGCTGACCGACTCCGTCGGCACGCTCGTGGAGCTCACCGGTGAGGCGCTGGTCGTGGAGACCGGGCGTGGACCGGTGCGGGTGCCCCGGGACCGGGTCACGGCCGCCAAGGTGGTGCCGCCCCGCCCCTCCCGCCGCGGCGCCGCCCACCTCGCCGTCTCTGTCGACGACCTCCAGCGGGTCATGGCCCCCGCGTGGGGCGCCCTCGAGCGCGACCGGCTCGGCGAGTGGGAGCTGCGGGCGTCGCAGGGGTTCACCCAGCGGGGCAACTCGGTGGTGCCGGTGGGCGACCCGGGCATGCCCCTCGAGCGGGCGGTGGACCAGGTGGAGGCCTGGTATGCCGCGCGCGGCCTGCCCGCCAGGCTCGCCCTGGCAGGTCCCGAGGGCTTCCGTCCCGGCGACGACCCGCTCGGCGCCCTGCTGCTGGCGCGCGGGTACACCGAGGGCAGCCGGACGCTCGTGCTGACCGCCTCCACCGAGCGGGTCGCCGCGGCCGACCCCGGCGGCCCGGACGTGCTGGTGTCGCCGCAGGCGCCGCCGGAGTGGTTGGCGACCTACCTCACCACCCGCTCGACCGTCCCCGGCGTCAGCGAGCGCGTGGTCACCGGCAGCCCGGAGCACCTGTTCGCCCAGGTCCGACCCGGTGGCGGGCTGTCGCAGAAGCTCGGGCTGCGGGATGCCGATGCCGCCGGGACCACCCCGATCGCGTTGGGCCGCCTGGGGATCGCCCACGGCTGGGCCGGGCTCGGCGCGGTCTGGACCGACCCGGCATACCGGGGTCGCGGCCTCGCCGCCCACCTCACGGCCCAGCTGGCCGCGGCGGCCCGCGCCCGCGGCCTGCACCTGGTGCACCTGCAGGTCGAGCACGACAACGCCACGGCGATCCGGCTCTACCGGCGGCTCGGCTTCGACACCCACTCGAGCTACGTGTACCTCACCCAGCCGCGATAACGGGTGGCGCGAGCGGCACGTTGCCGCAAGGCTGCCGTCCATGGTGAGCCGGATCATGCACACGTCCGTCGACAGCCGGGACGCCCACGCCCAGTCCGTCTGGTGGGGCCAGGTCCTGGGCTTCTCCGAGGACCCGCAGGACCCGAACCTGCCCGGGCACGAGGAGTGCATGATCCTCTCCCCCGACGGCCGCACGCGGGTGCTGTTCATCGAGGTGCCCGAGGGCAAGACCGTGAAGAACCGGCTCCACTTCGACCTCTACCCCCAGGACGTCACCCGCGACCAGGAGGTCGAGCGGCTGCTGGGCATGGGGGCGACCATGCACCAGGACCTGCGCACGGACGACGGCGCGGGCTGGGCCACCCTGCTCGACCCGGAGGGCAACGAGTTCTGCGTGCTGCGCAGCGTCTCCGAGCGGCCGGACCCCTACGCGCACCTCGTGCGCGACTGAAGGGGCCGCCTCAGCCGGCCTTCGGGTTGGTGCAGCGCACGTCGTCCTCCGGGATGTAGTGGGTGTCGAACGTCGACGTCTTCACCTGCTTGCCGTCCTTGAGGAAGATGCGCGTGACGGTCACGTCGAACCCGGGGGTCGGTGTCTGCGGCACGCACGACGGCCGGTCGTCGGTGATGGTCCTGGGCTGGACGACGTTGCGGCGCGGACCCTTGACCGCCTTGATGTCCCACACCTTGGTGCCGTGGAACGTCACGGTGACCGAGTTCCCGGAGACACCCGCCTGGATGAGGATGCCGTAGCCGGTGTCGTTGGTGAACCGGTTGTCGACGTCGGGCCAGGAGATCGTCGCCTCACGGCCCTCGGGGTAGCGCGAGATGTAGAAGGAGTGCGGGTGGTGCTCCTCGATCCGGGCGCCGGAGAAGAAGACGGCGTTGAACAGCGTCGTCGAGAGCTGGGAGATCCCGCCGCCGTAGTCCACGGTGAGCCGGCCGTCGACGATGACCGGTGCGGGGTTGTAGCCCTTGGCGGCGGTGCGCTGCCCGAGGAGGGCGTTGAGGCTGAAGGTCTGGCCCGGCGCCACGTAGGTGCCGTTGAGGGTTCGGGCCGCGATGGTGATGTTCTCGGTGCGCGGCGGGTTGAACGGGAACTGCGTCGAGAACGTCGAGATGACCTCGCGCGGCTTGATCTTCTCCGCCTCGGCGGTCGTCAGCTCCGGCTGGACGACCTTGGCGGAGACCGTGGCGGTGCGGCCGGGAGCCGTCAGCGCCGCGACGAAGGCGCTCCTGACCGAGGTGTCGTCGAGCGTGGAGCCGACGACTGCCGGCTGGACGACGGGCGTGGTCCCCGCGAACGTGATCTTCGCATCGCGCGCGGGCTTCTCCAGCCCCGCTGCCGCGGCGGCCTTGCGGACAGCGGCGACCAGCTTGGCCCCGTCCACCTGGGGCGAGAGCCGGCCGGAATCGTCCGCCGTGACCGCGAGAGCGGGGGCGTATGCCGCGGGCTCGACCGGGAAGCGCTTGGAACCGACGACGACGGTCACCGGCGCGGAGACCGCGGGGGTCGCGAACTCCCGGTCGGCGCGCTCGAGCTCGTCGACGGACACCTTCGGGTCGACGGTGTCGAGCACGGCGGTGACCGGTGTCGTCGCTGGCCAGCGCGCAGCGACCGCGTCTGCCGTCCGGCCCACGTCGACGGTCCGGCCCTGTGCCGGCTGGACGACGGCGACCTTGCCGCCCGGGAAGGTGATGCCGCCCTCGACGACGGGGGTGTCGAGGGCCTTCGCCGCACTCCGGACGGCGGCCTCCAGCCTGCCGCGGTCGACCGCGACGGCGAGCTTCTGGTCGCCCCCGCCGGACAGGTGCGCCCACAGGTCGGCGGGCTTGAGCGAGAACCCGGTCAGTCCGTCGACGGTGCCGGGCAGGTCGAGGCGCAACCCGGCGTCGGCCGGGCTCAGCTCCTGCTTCGCGTCGCCCGCCACGAGGACGACCTCCTGGTCGCGACGGTCGGCCAGCGCCCGGTCGAGGGTGCGCTCGGCCGACACCGGGCTCATGCCGCCGATCGGGACGCCCGCCACCGAGGTGTTGGCCGGGACGTGGCGGCCGAGGAAGTACGCGAGGCCGACGTAGCCGGCGACGAGGACGGTGAGGGCGACCGAGGCGCGCAGGGCCGCCGAGCCGTTCTCTCTCACGGGCACTCCCCTCAGCGCAGCGGCTGGTAGCGGCTGCGGTAGTAGACCAGCGCGTCGGCCGGGTGGTCGTTGCTGGAGAGGGAGACTACTTCGCCGACCACGATGCTGTGGTCACCCGCGCGGTGCATGTCGGTCGTGCGCAGCTCGAGTGTCGCGAGGGCCCCGTCGAGCAGTGCCACGCCCGTCCCCGGTCCGCGGTGGTGGGCCACCCGGTCGAGCTGCCCGTGCAGCGGCCGGCCCTGGGTGGAGAGCCACTCGGCGGTGGGACGCTGGTCGGCGGCGAGGATGCTCACGCCCCAGACGCCGGAGTCGGCGATGGCGTCGTGGAACCGGGCGTCCACCTCGACACAGGCCAGGACGAGCAGCGGCTCCATCGACACCGAGGTGATCGCGTTGGCCGTCATGGCGTGGTCGTGCCCACCGGCGAACGTGGTGAGGACGGTGACGCCGGTCGCGAACCGGCCCATGGCCAGGCGGAAGTGGTCTGGGTCGACGGGAGTGGTCACGACGACCCATCCAACAGGCCCGCGACCCGGTCCGCGCGGCGGCCCGGGCCCGATACGGGCGCCGTGGCGAGGCGGCCCGTCGCCGGGTCGAGCCGGGCGAAGCCCTCACGGCCCGGCAGGCGTGCGGCGATGTCGTTGGACAGGGCGTAGACGTCGCCCCGTACCGTCACCTGGGTGACGTGCTGCGACAGCGCCTCCCGCTGCACGGGCAGGGCCTCGAGGTCCTGCACGACGTGGGTCACCAGGGCGTCCGGGACCACGGACGGCGGGTAGTCCCCGTCGGCCGGTGGCACGCTCCACCGACCGGTCAGCTCCGGGTGCGCGGCCAGCCACTCGCGGTCCTCGCGCGCCCACGACTGCGGCGTGAGGACGGCATACAGCAGCGGCTGCTCCCCGGCGGGCAGCGAGGCCACGGCCGCGCACGTCACGCGGTGGGTCTGGATGTGGTCGGGGTGGCCGTAGCCGCCCTGGGCGTCGTAGGTGACGACGGCGGCGGGCCGAAGGCGGCGCACGACGTCCGCCACGAGCGCCGCGGCCTCGGCGAGGTCGGCGTTGACGAACGCGGCCGGGTTGGCCGCGCTCGGCGTGCCGGCCATGCCCGAGTCGCGGTAGCGGGAGAGCGCGCCGCGGGCGGGGTCGGCGCCGAGCACCTCCCACGTCGTGCCCAGGGCGCTCATGGCACGCGCCAGCTCCCCCGCCCGGTACGGGCCGAGGACGTCGTCGTGGGCCGCGTCGAGGTGGAGCAGCTCGGGCGGGATGACCTCGCCCTCCTCGCCGAGCGTGCAGGTGAGCACGTGCACGAGGTGGCCGGCGCGCACGTGGTGCGCCATGGTCAGCCCGGTCGTCAGCGTCTCGTCGTCGGGGTGGGCGTGGACGAACAGCAGCGGGGGTCGGCTCACCGGCTGACCCCGACGTCCGCGAGGTCGACGAAGCCTCCCAGCGCCTCGTTCGCCGCGAACCCGGTGACCCGGCTGCCGGCGACGTAGAGGGAACGACGCTGCGCGAGCGCGACGAACGCGCCGCTCTGGGCCAGCGCGGCGTCCAGGCGCGCCCACGCCGCGGCCCGCTGGTCGGGGTCGTCGAGGGTGCCGATCCTGGTGATCTCGGCGTTGACCTTGTCGTCGGCGAACCGGCCGTAGTCGCGACCGCTGCTCGACGCGAGCAGGTTGAGCCGGCTGTCGAACAGCGGCGGGATGAGCGTGGAGGCCGAGGGCCAGGACGCGGCCCAGTTGGCCCAGAAGACGTCCGTCTGGTCGAGGCGGCCGGGCGCGCCGATGGCGGTGAAGTAGTCCTTCTCGACGGGCTGGAGGGTGACCTCGAAGCCGGCGTCCTCCCAGCCGTTGGTGAGCGCGGCCATCGCCTTGTCGGCGGTGGGGCTCGACCGGTACGCCACGCGGATCCGCACCGGCAGGGTCAGCCCGGCCTGCTGCAGCGCGGCCCGGGCGGCTGCCGGGTCACCGGACGGGCCGGCCCCGGTCGGGTCGGCGTCGGTGTGCCCGGGGAGCGCGGGGCCGATGAGGCTGTACGCGACGTCGGCCGCGCTCTCGCCGCCCAGCGCCGTGACGTACCCCTCCCGGCTGGTGGCCAGGGCCAGTGCCCGACGCACGCGCTGGTCGTGCATGACGCCCTTGGCGACGTTGGGGGCGAGGTAGTCCACGAACTGCGACGAGGGGTTGATCGAGCGGGCCCGCAGGCCCGAGTCCGAGAGGATGCTCTGCTGCAGGGCCGGGGGTGCCGGGTCCAGCGTGACGGTCTGCCGGTGCTCCGGGTCGTCCGCGAGGACCTGCTGCACGGCCGTCTGCGACTCGGTGCCCTCGACGTAGCGGATGGTGTCCGGGAGGCCCTTGCGGACCGGGTCGGACGCCTTGTCCCACGCGGGGTTCCGCACGAAGGTGCCCCCGGTGCTGGGGTCCCAGTCACCCTTCAGCTCGTACGGGCCGCTGGAGAACACGGCATACGTGCCGTCCTTGGGGCCCTTGTCCTGGTCCTTCTTCACCGGCGCGAAGGCGGGGGAGGTGACGACCTGGTCGAACTCGACCACCGGCGCGGCGAGGTGGAACGTGATCGTCGCGCCCTGGCAGGTGACGGCCTTGTCGAAGGCCGCCTGCGCCGTGGCGTCCTTGGCCCACGGACCCGCGTAGCCGGGGGTCCCGTCGGGCTTGCGGGGCAGGTCGAGGTAGGCCGCGGGGTAGTTCAGCCCCTCCGTGGCCATCGGCTGCGCGAACGACCGCGAGACGCCGTACTTGACGTCCTCGCACGTCACCGGGGAGCCGTCCTGCCACCGCACCCCGTCGCGCAGTCGGTAGCTCCAGACCTTGTGGTCCTTGTCCGGCGTGCCCGGCCCCGTCGCCAGGTCCCCGACGACCGAGCGCTGGGCGGCCGCGTCGCGCCCGGGTGGGAACGCCGTCAGGGTGCGCAGGAAGACGCGGCCGGCGAAGGCGATGTCCGGGGAGATCGACATCCGCTGCGGGTCCCACGTGGCGACCGGGCCGAGCGACAGCACGGTCAGCTCGCCGCGCGGGGCGGCCGCCGTGCCCTCACCGCCCGCACCCGCGCGCGGGGTGCACGCGGTCGCCAGCGCCGTGACCAGCACGAGGCCGCCCGCGAGCAG